>CADEFY010000068.1 GCA_902826705.1 uncultured bacterium | reverse complement strand
CTCGGGCGGCGTCACGCGGTCCAGCCCGCTCGGCAGCACCGCCACCGTTCGGCCGCCCGCCGCGAGTGCACCTTCGTGGGCCGCGGCGTCGATGCCACGCGCCAGGCCGCTCACCACGGTGTAGCCCAGACTCGCGAGGTCGTGCGCAAGACGATGCGCGCGGTCGAGTCCGTAGGGCGTCGCGGCGTGGGCACCGACGAGCGCGACCGCGTGCTCCATGGGCGGCAGCGAGGAACCCGCGAGGTGCAATCGCGACGGCACGTCATGGAGCGCCTCGAGCGCCTCGAGCGCCTCGGGCCAGTCCGCCGCGCCGCGCTCGATCGTGCGCTGCGGCAGAGGCTGCGGCCGCTCCCGCACGCGCCACGGCGCTTGCGCGTGATCGCGCAACGGCGCCGCCTGCATCAATCCTCGTTCGGCCGCGACTCGGTGCGCGCGGCGGGTGGCCCCGTGAGCAGTTCCCATTCGACCCCCTCCTCGCTCGCTCGCACGAGCGGGCTGTCATCCTGCAGACGTTCGGGGGTCTCGGACTGCATCAGCTCCTCATTGCGCGACAACCGCTCGAGGCGTTCCCCGAGCGGACGGTCGATCGCGGTCAGCTCGGTGATGCGGGCCCGCCGCACCTCTGCGGGCTGCCGCGCGAGTTCCCATGCGATGCGCACGGAGCCGCCGCGATGTGCGAGGTCGGCGAGCGACTCGTGCGCGGCGATCGCCACCGTGCGGTTGTCATCGGCACACAGGCGCAGCATGCCGGCCACGGCGGGACCGTGGCACAGGCGGCCGAGCACTCGTGCCGCGCTGGCGCGCGAGTACCACAGCCCGGTCTCCATGATCGGCAGCAGCGCCTCGGCGGCGACGGTGCCGCCCTTCTGCAGCGCCTGCTCGGCCAGTTCGCGCAGGTACCAGGACTCATCACACAGGCACTCGACGAGCAGCGAGAGCGCCTCGGCATCGCGGCGCTGCTCCAACGAGCGCACGTAGTCGCGCTTGCCCGCGAGGCCGCGCGCGTTCATCGCGTCCTGGGTGCGACTGGCCGTGCGGTCATCCATCGACATCAGCGTCCCCTTCGGACTGTTCTGCGGCCACGATGTGCCGCCACAGCGCCTCGAGCAGCGGCCGCAGGCCGTCGCCCGAATGCGCGCTCAGCAGCAGCGCCTCGGGCAGCCCCGCGCGCTCCGGCGCTCCGGCGCGGTCCTCGGGTGCCAGCAGGTCCGCCTTGCTGAGTACCACGATCCGCGGCTTCTCGGCCATGGCATCGCTGAATGCGGCCAGCTCGCGCTCGAGCATGGCGAGCGTGCCGACCGGGTCCTCGGAACTGGCATCGATCAGGAACGCCAGCACGCGGGTGCGCTCCACATGCCGCAGGAACTGGTGCCCGAGCCCCTTGCCGCCGCTCGCACCCTCGATGAGTCCCGGCAGGTCGGCCACCAGGAAGCTGCGCTCCGGGCTCAGCGCGACGATGCCGAGATTGGGTTCGAGCGTCGTGAACGGATAGTCGGCGATGCGCGGCGTGGCCCGCGTGATGCGCGAGAGCAGGGTCGACTTGCCGGCGTTGGGCAGCCCGACCAACCCGACGTCGGCGATCAGCTTGAGTTCGAGTTCGAGCGACCTCTCCTCGCCCGGCTCCCCGGGATCCGCGCGGCGCGGCGCCTGGTGCGTGGCGCTCTTGAACCGCGTGTTGCCGCGGCCGCCGCGGCCGCCCTTGGCCACGCGCACCCGCTGGCCGGGGGTGAGCAGGTCGGCGAGGATCTCGTCGGTCTCCGTGTCACGCACCACGGTGCCCGGAGGCACCTTGATCACCAGGTCCTCGCCGTCGCGCCCGGTCTTCTGCGCGCCCGAGCCGTTCTTGCCGCCCTGGGCGCGCCACTGGGGTTGCTCGCGACAGTCGAGCAGCGTGCGTTTGTGGGGATCGACTTCGCAGTAGACGCTGCCGCCCTCGCCACCGTCGCCGCCGTCGGGGCCGCCCTTGGGCACGAACTTCTCGCGCCGGAAGCTGATGCAGCCCGCGCCCCCCTTGCCGGCGATGCAGTGGATGCGTGCGAAGTCGACGAGCACGTCAGGCCCTCACCACGGGCAGGGCGGCGATGATCGCGTCGGCCATCTGCTCGGTGGTCACGGCCCTCGCGTGCTCGGCGGGAGGCAGCAGGTCGCGCGTGACCGCACGACCTGCCGCGAGCACCTGCTCCACCGCACGTTCCAGACCGCGCGCCGCGTCATGCTCGCCGATGTGATGGAGCATCATCGCCGCGGACAGCAGCATGGCCGTGGGGTTCATGAGCCCGGAGCCCTTGAACGACGGCGCGCTGCCGTGCACGGGCTCGAACACCGCGGCCCGCTCGCCCAGATTGGCGCCCGGGGCCACGCCGAGCCCGCCCACGAGTCCCGCGCACAGGTCACTCAGGATGTCGCCGTAGAGATTGGGCATCACCATCACGTCGAACTGCTGCGGGCGTTGCACCAGGTTCATGCACGCGGCGTCCACGATCATGTCGGTGAACTCGATGTCGCGGTGCGCGGACGCCACGGCGCGCGCCACCTCGAGGAACAGGCCGTCGGTGTGTTTGAGGATGTTGGCCTTGTGGATCGCAGTGACCTTGCGGCGTCCCTGCTCGCGCGCGTGGCGGAATGCGTACTCGACGATGCGCCTCGAGCCGGTCACCGAGATCGGCCGCAGCGCCACACCGGAATCCTCGCGGAAGCCCCTGCCCACATGCCGCTCGGCGAATGCGCGCAGTTCGGTCACCTCGGGGGAGCCCTGCGCGAACTCGATGCCCACGTACTCGCTCTCGGTGTTCTCGCGGATGATCACCAGGTCCACGCCGCTCATCGAACCCGGCACGCCGGCATAGCTGCGAGACGGGCGCACGCTCGCGAACACGTCGAGCTCGGTGCGGATCGCCACGTTCACCGAGCGGAAGCCCGTGCCCACGGGCGTGGTGAGGGGGCCCTTCAAGCCCACTCCGTTACGCCGCAGCGAATCGAGCACGCGGGCCGGAAGCGGCGTGCCCTCGCTCGCCATCACGTCCGCGCCGGCGGTCTGCACCTCCCAGTCGATCGCGACGCCAGTGGCCGCCAGGACGCGCTGAGTGGCCGCGGTGAGTTCGGGGCCGATGCCGTCCCCGGGGATCAGCGTGATGCGGTGTGTCATGTCGGGTTCCCTCTGCGCTCGCTGTCCTGGTTCATCCGCGCGCACGTCGCCAGCAGACCGCCCTCGCGCGCGATCGCCACCAGCGGCGGATCGAGTGCGGCGCGCGCCGGCAGCGTGAGGCCGCGCGTGAGGTCACGCACCGCGACGCGCGTGCCCGGATCCAGCGCCTCGGCCGTGCTCGTGATCTCGAGCTCGTCGCCCACGCGCACCAGCGCCGAGTGCGGACGATGCTCCCAGGTCAGCGGCAGCACGCCGTGCAGTGCGAGCTGACGCGCGGCGGCCGGCTCGATGCGTTCAGCCAGTACCACATGCACCCCCGCGGCGGCGAGTGCCCGGGCCGGCGTCGCATCCTCGGACGCCGACTCGTCCACCTCATCGCCGGCCAGGAGGATGCCGCCGCCATGCGCCCGAGTCCGCGCGGCGGCAGCCGCATCCTGCTCGTGCAGCAGCCAGCCGGCCAGCGCATCCCCGGCCGCGCGCACCGCCTCCACGCGCGGACCGCGCGGCAGCAGTGCGCTCCGGTGCACGCCTTCGGCGCGCGCCACTGCGACGCCGCGCGAGCGCACGCGATGCCCGCGCGTGGGCGCCGGGCGGCCGTGCCGCGCGCCGTGCTCCGGTCCAGCGTCGGCCTCGACCGCCGGCACGAACACGTCGGCGGGCAGCGGCGTGCCGCGCTCGAGCCGAGCCTCGGCGATCAGCGGTGCCGCCGGGGCCGCATCCGCGAGCCCGAGCGCGAGCGCCACGGCCCCCGCCGCCGACAGCGCGCGCGAGAACGGGGCCAGGTCGGCGCCGAGCCACGCCGACTCCGGTCGCGGTGCGCCGCCCTCGCCGGGTTCGCGCACGCGCACGCCCAGCGCCTCGAATGCGGCCAGCGTGCCGTCGGCGCGCAGGGCATCGCGCTGCACGCGCCCGGCGGGCATCCACTCCACGGGCCGTGCGAGCGCGCAGCCCGCGGCCTCGAGTCCCGCACGCACGCGGCGCAGCGCATCGTCCTCGGCGTCGGGTCCGAGGAGCACCTGCGCCACATCGGGCAGCGCGCGCGGCGTGACGCGGTCGGACGCCACCACGATCTCGTGATCGAACCCGCGCGTCCCGCCCTCGAAGCGGCGCCACGCGTCCTCGCGGCCGAGGGCGCGCATCGTCGCGCGCGTGCGGTCGTCGGCGGGGAACACCGCCGCGAGCGCCCCGGCGCGGGCGGCATGCGATGCGAATGCGATGCGCTCGTCCATCTCGAGCGCCGCGACGCCGGGACCATGGCACTCGAGCACCGCCGCGCGCGCGTGTGCGCCGAGCGCATCGAGCACTGCGGCGAGCAGGTCGAGCCCGCCCACGCCCGGCGCCGGCGCCCCCTCGAGCCGCACTCCCACGACCGGCGGCCGTGCGAAGGGCAGCGGGTTCCCCGCGAGCGCGATGGCACACTCGAGCGGCCCCACGGTCCAGGCCAGCATGCCGAAGGCACCGGCCCCCGCGACCGCCGCCGGACCGCACACTGCGGCGCCGGGCGCGGCGAACGCCGCGCGATGCAGCTGCCCGCACGGTCCCGAGCCGGGTCGCGCGAATGCGAGGCCCCCCCGCGCCGCCATCCCCTGCAGATAGCGCACGTCCTCGCTCTGGTCCGGACCCGAGGTGAGTGCGGTGCCGGCGACGAGCGCGCGCTCGCACGCGATCCGCCCGCCGCCGAGCGCCTCGTACGCGAGCAGCGCCACGGTGCCGTCCTGCGCATCGAGCACCACATGGTCGGCGCGTGGCGGGCGCCACGATCCCGGCTCGCCCCACGGTGCCTCGTCGGCGCGCAGCAACTCGGCCGTGAGGTGACTGGTCGTGCGACTCACGCGTCGCTGCTGGGCTTGGGCTTGGGCGCGGGCGGTGGCGAGGCAGCGGGCGCGGGCTTGGAGGTCGCGCCGCCCGGTGCGGCCGTGCCCGAGGCGCCGCTCCCGGAGTCCGACTTGGCGCCCTTCTGATACGAGTCACTGCGGTAGTCGGTGATGTAGAAGCCCGAGCCCTTGAACAGCAGCCCAGCGCCGCCGGCCGGGACGCGCTTGGCCGTCTGTCCGCACTGCGGACACTGGCGCGGCGAATCGTCCTTGATGCTGTGCTCGAGTTCGAAGGTGTGTTCGTCCGGGCAGCGGTAGATGTAGGTCGGCATGCGCGTGCTCCTTCAGACGCGGGCGTCGGCGCGGGCGGCGGCGAGTGCGCAGGCGATGGTGGACACCTCCACCACGTCGTCACTGCTGCATCCGCGCGAGAGGTCGTTGGCCTGCCGCGCCAGGCCCTGCAGGATCGGGCCGTAGGCGGCAGCACCGGCGAGGCGCTGCACGAGCTTGTAGCCGATGTTGCCGGCGTCGAGGTCGGGGAACACGAGCACGTTCGCATGCCCGGCCACGACCGAGTCCGCCGCCTTGCGCGCCCCGACCTCGGGCACGAGCGCCGCATCGGCCTGGAGTTCGCCGTCGATGTGCAGGTCGGGCCGCCGCGCGCGCGCGAGCGCCGTGGCCTCGCGCACCTTCTGCACGTGCGGGTGGTCGGCGCTGCCGCGCGTGGAGAAGGACAGCATCGCCACGTGCGGCACCTCGCGCGTGAGCTGATGATGGTGATCGGCCGCGAGGCACGCGAGCTCGGCGAGCTGGGCGGCATCGGGGTCGGGCAGCACGCCGCAGTCGGCGAACGTCAGCGGCCGCTCGCGGTCCGCCGCACCCGGCATCACCATGAGGAAGAACGAGCTCACGCTGCGCACGCCGGGCGCCAGACCGATCAGCCACAGCGCGGCGCGCAGGACGTCGGCGGTGGTGCGCACGGCACCGGCCACGAAGCAGTCCGCCTCACCTGCGGCGACACGCGCCGCGGCCTGGAACAGCGGATCCGCGGCCGCGCGGTCGAGTGCCTCGCCCACGAGGCGCGGACCGCGCGCGGCGACGAGCGCCTCGCGCGTGCGCGCCACGAGCGTCTCGTCGGCGGCATCTGCGAGTGTGACGCCGCGCAGATCCACCGCGGCGCCCCGCGCCGTCGCGCGGGCCTCGCCGGGGTCGCCCATCAGCGTGACGCGCGCCCGCCCCTCGCGCGCGATGCGGACCGCGGCGCGCACGACGCGCGCGTCGCCCGCCTCGGCGAGGAGCAGATGCTGCGGGCGCGCCGCCGCGAGTCGGCGGATGCGCTCCATGGTCACGCCATCTCGGCTCAACGCGCGCTCCTGCCGCTCGTGCGGAAGCGCTGCCGCAGGGCGCGCTCGACGTTGAGCGGCACGAGGCCGCGGATGCGGCCCCCGTGGCGCGCCACTTCCTTGACGAGCGTCGAGTTGAGGTACGTGTACTCCTGGCTCGGCATGAGGAACGCGACCTCGAGGTCGGGGCTGAGCCGGCGGTTCATGAGGGCCATCTGGAACTCGAACTCGAAGTCACTCACCGCGCGCAGTCCGCGCACCATCACCTGTGCGCCCACGCTGCGCGCGCAGTCGACGACCAGGCCGCTGAAGTGCATCGCGGTCACGCCCCGGGTGCCCGCGAGCGCGCCCTCGATGAGCGCCACGCGTTCCTCGGGCGTGAAGAGCGACGTCTTGGCCGGGTTGTGCGCCACGGCGATCACGACGCGGTCGAAGATCGCAGCCGCACGCTGTGCGAGATCGAGATGACCGTTGGTCATCGGATCGAAGCTGCCGGGGAACAGCGCCACGCGCTTGGCACTCATTCGGGATCCTCCGGAGTCGATGCGCCCTCGCGCACCTCGAACAGGTCCACGACCGTCTCGCCGTAGCGACGCTCGCGCGTGCGCACCAGCACACCCGCCTCGCCCGGCACCGCGTCCTTCGCATGCCGCTCGAGCACGACCCGCGTCCCCGCGCCGAGCACGCCCGGCTGGCCCAGCCCGCGCAACACCGCCGAGGCCGCCTCGCCGCCGTAGGGCGGGTCGGCGAGCACCAGACGAGCGGCGGCCAGCGGGGCGACGAGCTGCTTGAGACCCTGCGGCAAGTGGAGCCCCCATACTCTTGTGCGACTTGAGATTCCGAGCTTGGCCAGGTTGGCGTCGATGGCCGATCGCGCGCGGCGGTCCGCGTCGACGAAGTGGACGAACGCGGCGCCGCGCGACAACGCCTCGATCCCCATGGCGCCACTGCCGGCGAAGAGGTCGACCACGGTGAGCGCGTCGAGGCGGCCGAGAGCCATGAACAACGCCTCCCGCACCCGGTCCGAGGTCGGACGAGTGTGGCTGCCTCGCGGCGCCTCGATCGGGCGGCCGCCGAACTCCCCGGCGATGACGCGCATGAGCGGGAACGCAGGATGCGCGGTGGGCCGGGACCCGTCAACCGCGACCGCACCTCAGGGCAGCGTGACCTCGACCACGCCCGGCGGCGCCGTCAGGGTGAACGCGGCGCGCCCCTTCGCGCGCAGGAACCGCCAGTCCGAGAGGCGGAGGAGCGTGGGGCCGTCGCTGCCCGGCAGTTCGAGCCTCGCGGGCAGGCCGCGCGCATCGAGCTGCACGAGGGCGCTGTCCGCGGGCGCGGTGCCCTGGGCCGGGAGCACGAGCCAGAAGCGCCCTGGACTGTCGCGGCGTTCACGCACGGGATCCGCCCCGCCGAGCAGCACGCGCCACCAGCGCAGCGCCGGCGCCACGCGGCCGGACGAGAGCCGCACGAGCTGGCCGCCCGCGGGGTCCAGCCACTCGCCGCCGTCGGCGCGCACGACGATCGTCTCGCCGGTGGTGCGCACATCCAGTCGCGCCCGGTCGGGAGGCTCGAGCGCGAGCGTGGCGCGGATCGCGGCGGCGGGCTCGCCGGGGAGCCCGGCGACGGTGTAGCGCAGCGTCGCCTCGGCACGCCCCTGCGTGCGCAGCGCGGCCAGCAGCCCGCGCGAGGACTCCAGTGGAGCGGCGGCGGCGTGCGGTGCCGCGCCGAGGAGCACGAACAGCGCCAGGCTCGCGGCGCGTGCGCTCATCCGCCCACCCCGAGCAGGTCGAGCCACTCGCGCAGTTCGTCCCAGCCGATGCGCCGGGCGTCCTGGGGCAGTCGGAGCTCCAGCCAGTCCGCATGCGCGCGGGCCGGGAACGAGGCGGACTCGAACGTGAGCACGCACGACAACCATCCCTCATGATCCGCGAGCCGCACGCGATGCGGCCAGCGCACGCCCTCGCTGGCGCGCCACTCGTCGTAGCGCACCTCCACGCCGCGGCCGTCGCGCCACGCGGTCAGTAGACGCGGCTCGCCTGCGGCGTCGAGCGTGAGGGCCAGCGAGTCGCCGGACTCCCGCCACGCCAGGCGCAGTTCCCCGCCCTCGCGCTGTGCGTCCTGCCATGCGCTCGCGGGCGGTGACCACGTGGCGCCGATCACGCGCACCACCCACTCGCCCGGCGCGCCCACGCCCAGCGTCTCGCCCGCACCCGCGAGGGCGAACGCGAGCCGTTCGGCCGGCACCCACACCACCAGGCTGTCGCCGCGCAGCACCACGTCCGCCGCGGCGCCCAGCAGCCATCGCGCGCGCAGGCGGAACCCGCGCTCGCCCGCCAGTGTCGCCTGCGCGATCAATGCGGGCAGCCGGCCCGTGGCTCGGCCGTCGAGTTGCACGCGTCCGTCGGCTCGCATCGCCTGCGCACGCGCGACGCGCTCCGCGACCCCGCGCGCATGGCGGACCCGCAGCTCCTCGTGCGTGGCCAGGCGCGGCACGCGTGCGCAGCCGGTCAGCACGGTACCCGCCATCAGCACGAGTGCGACGCACGCACCTGCGCGCTTCACGCGGCGCCCGCCCGAGCGCGGAGCACTTCGTCGGCCACCTGCGCCACCGTGCGGCCGTCGGTCGCCACCCGCGCATGCGCGACCTCCGCGTAGAGCGCCGCCCGCGCCTCGAGCAACTGCGTGAGGCGCGGCAGTGGCTCGCCTCCCGCGAGCATCGGGCGCGTGCGGGCGGGGTCGCCACCGGCGGCGCTCACGCGCGCCAGCGCCACCGCAGGCGAGACCTCGAGCCAGACCACGAAGCAGCGCTCGTGCAGCCGCGCGCGCCGGTCGGCGTCGAGCACGGCACCCCCGCCGGTGGCCAGCACCTGGACGCCCGCCTGGAGCAGCTGCGTGAGCAGCTCGCTCTCGCGGCGGCGGAACCAGGCTTCACCCGAGCGCTCGAACAGCTCGGCGATCGGTGCGCCCTCCTGCGACTCGATCATGGCGTCGAGATCGGCGACCGAGGCCCCCAGCCGCTCGCCGAGCTCACGCGCCACGGCGCTCTTGCCGGCGCCCATCAACCCCACCAGCGCGATCGGGCGCGTCCCCAGGGTGCTCATGCCTCGGAACCTCGCACGCACGGCCGAGGGGCCGCAAGCGCGACGGCCGCCGACCCTCTCGGGGCGGCGGCCGTCGGCACTGCAGAAGCGGTCGGACTCAGTTCTCGGCCATCTGCTTGATCAGCCGCGGCGTCACGAAGATGATCAGCTCGCGGTTCTGGTCGACGGTCGAGTTGGAGCTGAACAGCGCGCCGATGAGCGGGATGTCCTTGAGGAACGGCATGCCACGGCGCACCGTGGAGGTGTTGGTGCGGATCAGGCCGCCGATCACCGCGGTCTGACCGTCATCCACCATCACGCGCGTGTCCGCTTCACTCGTGTTGATGATGATACCGCCCTGCACCGTGGACTGCGTCGAGAGGTCACTGACCTCCGGGTGCAGGTCCATGATGATCTTCTTGTCCTGCGTCAGGTGCGGCGTCACACGGAGCTGGATGCCGATCGTGGTCAGCTGCGTCACCGGGTTGCCCGCGACATCCTGGATGATGAGCGGGATCTTCTGGCCCACGATGATGCGCGCCTCGCGGTTGTCGACCGTGGTGATGCGCGGGTTGGAGATGATGTTGGCCTTGCGGTTCTCCTCGAGCAGCGACAGCTGGGCCTCGATGAAGCCCCAGCTCTTGGCGATGCCGTAGGTGAACGTGTGCGTCGGTCCAGGGATCGACGTGTTGGCCGAAGCGCCGAGCGCCTGCTCGTTGTCATTGCCCGGGCTCAGGAACTCCGGCGTGTTGGGTGTGGCGTCGAAGAACTCGGCATCCGTACCGTCCGTCGGTCCCACGTTCCAGTCGATGCCCACGCCGCGCAGCGCCGAGGCGTCCACGTCGACGAGCTTGGCCGTGATCTCGATCTGCGGGATCTCGGAGTCGAGCTTCTCGGCCATCGCGGAGACCCGGTCCAGATTGGCCGGCAGGTCCGACACGATGAGCGAGTTGGTGCGCTTCTCGGTCTGGATCACGCCCCGCTTCGACATGGCGCCCTGCAGGGGCGCCACCATCTCCGAGGCGCTCGCGAAGTTCAGCGTGATGATGCGCGTCTCCAGCGGCACGAGCTCGAGCGTGCGGGCGTTGGCGGTCTCCCGCTCCACCTTCTCGCTGTTGAGCTTGGACGTCTCATCCACCCGGATGATGGCGCCCTCCTCGACATAGTCGAGGCCGTTGCTGCGCAGGATCGCCTTCAGGGCGTCCTGCCAGGACACGTTCTTCAGCGACACCCGCACGATGCCCTTGGTGTTGGCCGAGGGCACGATCGAACGACCGGCGAACTCGCTGATGGCCTTGAGCACGGTGCGGATGTCCGCGCCCTCGACATCGAGGCTGAAGCTGCCCGAGCCCGTGCGCTGGATCCCGACCTGCTGGCTCGCGGTCGGCTGCTGCGCCGACACGGGCCCGGCGATCGCCGCCAGCGCGAGGCTGGCCGTCAAGAAGAGTCCCAGGAGGGACTTGTCAGCGCGCATTCGAATCTCCCTTCCGCTCGAGCGGGATCGACACCGTCTGGCTCTGTCCGTCGGCCGTCACGGTGACGAGCACCGCGTCGCGCTTCAGGCTCTCGATGTAACCGTTCTGGACCTTGTCACCCTTGCGCAGCACGAAGCTGTTGCCCCGCGCATCCTCGACCAGCGCGAACTGGTCCGTGGCACCCCACACGATGCCCACGACCTTCATGCCGCCCGGATCGGGAGGCGCGTCGCCGCCGACATCGGCGCCGACGAAGTCGCCGCCGACCAGCGCGGTGAAGGGATCACGACGGCCCAGCGCGTTGTACTGGTAGGTGAGATGGGCATCGAGATGTGCCGGCATCGCCGCACGCTTGGCATCCGGCTGGACCGAGGTCACCACCGGCGCGGCGTTGCTCGACGTGGAGGCCAGCTTGGCCGCCGGCGCCGCGTTCGGCGTCGGCGCGTTGAGATTGGCGCCCGCGAGCGGAGCGACGTTGGGCTGCGCATGCGCCACGGCATCCACCGGCGGCGTGACCTCAGCCTCCTCCGCGTCCACGTTGGGGTCCGCCGGGGCACTGGCCTCGGTCGGCTCCGCGTTCTGGCCCGTGAGCGAACCCAGCCCCCACTTCACGCCGCCCACGATGACGGCGGTGATGACGAGGACCACGGTACCGATCACGCGCTGCACGACGGCGTTCTTGAGCTTCTCGCCCAGTCCGCCCTCAGGACTTCCGGCCACTGGCGTCCTCCTTCTTGGCGGCCGGGGCGACCGGCGCGGTGTTGAGGCTGTAGGCCGACGCCACGAACTCGGCCGTGGTGCTGGCGCCGTCCTGCCTGGTGTTGGTCACCAGACGAAGATTGGAGACCGTGACGATGCGGCGCATGTTCGCCAGTTCGGC
>CADEFY010000067.1 GCA_902826705.1 uncultured bacterium | reverse complement strand
GGTCGGTCTGGGGTGCAGGCGTGCAGCACACGAGCACGCGCCCGCCTCCCGGCGCTGGCGCCGAGCGCGCGGGCCTCACGCACGCCCGCAGCGACGGCCTCGGGCGACTGCGCCTCGATGACCACGCCTGTTCCACCCGCCACCCACGGCAGCGCGCCCGCGCGCGTCACCACGGGGACGGCCCCGCAGAGCATGCCCTCGGCCAGCGACAGGCCGAACGCCTCGTGCTGCGAGGCCTGCACGACCACCTCCGCGCGTGCCAGCCAGGCGACCTTGTCGGCATGCGAGAGCCGCCCGGTGAAGTGCACGTTCGGCGCAGCCATGGCGCGCAGGTGGTCGACGGCATCGTCCATCCACGCCCCGATCACCACGAACCGGCATTCCGGCGCCGCGCTCGCCGCACGGACGAACGCCTCGATCCCCTTGCGGCGGCGGTTGTTCTGATTGACCCCGCCGGTGGTCACCACGAGCCCGGGCTCACGCTCGGCCTGACAGGCGTAGCGGTCCGGGTCGAGTCCGAGCGGGATGCGCACGACCTTCGCCATGGACACGCCGAGCGCGACCAGCTCCGTCTCGGTGGACTCCGAGATCGACACGATGCGCGTCGCGAGCCGCATGACGAGGCGCGCCAGCGCCTGCCGGATCCCTCCGCGCTGATGGCCGTAGTCGATCCCGGGCAGGCACGCGGTGTCGTAACCGCCCACCACCAGCACGAACGGCTTGCCCTGCAGGCGCGCGCAGACTGCCGGCGTGAGTGCATGCCAGCTCGCGAACCAGCTCATGACCACGTCGGCCGACGCGACCTCGCGCCATGTGCCGAGCGGCCGGGGCCAACGGCTCGGGCAGCCGACCACGCGGAGCGCATGGTGCTCGCCGAGTCGCCGCAGGTCGATGTCGATGTACTCCGACATCTCGCGGTAGTAGTAGGCGATCCGCGCCATGCCAGCCTCAGCTCGCCTCGGCGCGCACGCGGCGCGCGAGGCAGTGGTCGAGGATCGCGGCGAGCCGCTCGTCATAGCTGTAGCCGTCGCGCAGGCAGCGTGCGTGCCCCGCGGCGGCGATGCGCTGCCGCGCCTCGGGGTTGGCGAGATGATGCCGCACCTTGGCGAGCAGTTCCTCGTCGCTGCCGAAGTAGTCCGCCTCGACACCCTCCGCGAACAGCCTCTGATGCTCCTCTGTGCGTTCACCCAGCATGAATCCCCCGCACGCGGGGATCTCGACCGAGCGCGTGGTGTGCCGGTCGCGGTTCACCTTGCGAAGGAAGCAGAGGTTGATGTCGAACGCGGCGATCGCACGGGCGTAGTCGTCGTTCCAGAGGGGCCGGCCCTCCACGCGGAAGTCCCGTGCGGCCTTCCAGCGCGGCCATGGTCCCCACACGCGCACCGGCACGCCGGCGCGCGCGAGGAACCGCATCGAGCGCTCGCGCGCCCGCTCGGGCCACCCGATGAAGCCCACCGCGCCGCCGAATCGCTCGCGGTCCTCGTCACTCACCGGCAGCGGACGATGCACCTGCGGGCTGTACGCCTTGTCCACGAACAGCACATCGCGTGCGCCGGCGGCGTACAGCTCGGGCACGTTGAAGCTCTTGGTGGTGACGTGCGTGTCCATGAGCGGCAGGCACTCGCGCCATGCCTGTGACTGGTTGCGGGGATTGAACATGTCGTCACCCGAGTAGGCCACGAAGCAGGCCTTCGGCCACTGCGCCTGCAGCGCGAGCAGTGTGGCTCGCTCGATGGTGAGTCCCTTGTCGATCCATACGACGTCCGGCGCCAGCGCGGGCGAGATGCGTCGCAGCCGCTCATTGGCGCGCGACTCGTCGCGGTCGCCGAGCAGGCGGTGCTGCACGCGCCACCACAGGGTCAGGCGCCGCGCCGCCAGTGGGCCGGGCACGGTGTCGAGCGACGTCACCTCGTGGCCGAGCCCGATGAGCGTGCGCATGCGCTGCAGGCAGGTGCCGCCCGCAGCGAGCGTGCCCACGTACAGGATCCGCAGCGGCGCGCTCACGCGGCCTCCTCGAGCCGCGGGGCGGCGGGCTCGACTCCTGGCGCCAGCGCCGCGTGGCGGCGCGTGACCAGGCCCAGCAGGAACCCCGCGCCATACGCGCCATGCAGCACGGGCAGCACGAGCGGCAGCCCGAGCGCGCGGCGGCCGTGCACGACCGCGGCGGCGCTCGTCGCCACGACGAGGAACGCGAGATAGGTGAGCGGCGTCGTCAGCGCGAGCCACGGCGCACGCAGCGCCGCGCCCAGCGCTGCGCCCGATGCGAGTGCGATCAACAGGGCGGCGGGCACCACGTGGCGCATGCTCGCGGGCGCGCCGCCGCGGGCGCGGATGCCGTGCACCTTCCACCGGCCATAGCCGAAGTACTGCCGGGCGAGCGCGTGCAGCGCGTCACGGCACCAGTAGTCCACCACCTGGTCGGGCAGCATCAGGATCCGGCCACCCGCGCGCCGGAGTCGGTCGGAGAGTTCGTCGTCCTGGTTGCGCACGAAGCGCTCGTCGAACCCGCCGAGCCAGACAAGCGTCTCGCGCCGCCACGCGCCGAACGGCAGGTGGTCGACCAACCGGCGCTCGCGCGTCACGCGGAACGTGGCGCCGCCCACGCCCCAGCGCGTGCTCATCGCCAGCGCGATCCGCTCGCCCATGGCGGAAGTGGCGAGCGTGCGCACCGGACCGCCCGCACACTCGGCTTCGCCAGCACGCAGGGCGGCGACCGCGGCGCGCACGTAGCCCGGGGGGATCCGGCAGTGGCCATCGACGCGCACCACCACGGCGCCACGTGCGACGGCGATGGCGCGATTGAGGCCGTGAGCCACGAATCGATCGGGATTGTCGATCAGCCGCACGCGCGGATCGCGTTCGGCGATGCGCGAGAGGAGTCCGCGTGTGTCGTCGGTGGACCGGCCGTCGGCGACCACGATCTCGAGCGCCTCGCGCGGCCAGTCCTGTGAGCGCACGGCGTCGAGCGTGGCGGTGATGTGGCGCGCCTCGTCACGCACCGCCACGATCACGGTCACGAGCGGCGTGGCCGGCAGCGCGGGCAGAGACGCGACGCGGTCCTGCAGCGTGGGCGTGGTCATGCGCGGCCGCTCGCGTGCGAGTGTCGGAGCGCGGGGAGCATGACGAGCCCGTAGAGGAGCGATCCGGCCGCCATGCTCGGCAGGGCGGGAGCACCCACGCGCTGCGCGATCGCCCACAGCACGGCGAGTGCGCTGGTGGCGCCGAGCGGCACGAGCGCGCGCCGCACCAGCTCGCGACCCGGCAGCACGCGCCGCAACGCGACGGCATACACCAGGGTCGCGGCCGCGAACCCGGCGACGAGCGCGAGCAGGGGAGCGAGCGCGCCGAACCGCGGTAGGCCGGTCAGGCCCAGTCCCAGCACCAGCGTGAACGCCACCGCGTAGGCGTGCACGCGCAGGTGCTCGCGGCCGTGCGCCAGGGCGACCTGCTCGAGCAATCCGAGCATCGCGTGCAGCGGGAGCAGCGCGCCCGTCCACATGAGCAGCGGAGCCGCTGCGGTGAACGCCTCGCCGAACAGCAGCGCGAGCAGCGTGTGCGGCCACTGCACGCACGCGAGCGCCGCGGGCAGCGCCGCGGCCAGCGCGAGCTGGCCGGAGCCGGCGATCACGCGCGCGTGTCCGCGGCTGCCCGGGGTCTCGCGTGCGAGCACGCCGAAGAGCGGCCACCACAACACCGCCATGGCGCCCATCCACGCCACGAGCAGGCGAGAGACCGCACCGAACAGGCCCGCCTCGTGCGGGGACAGCGAAGCGCCTGCGAGCAGCATGGGCGTCTGTGCGCAGGCGATGCCGCCGATCGCACCCAGCGCGAACACCAGTGAGCGTCCGTGCGCGAGCGCGGTGCGCGGGCGGGCCAGCGACAGCCGGCCGTCGCGCGTGAGCGACACCCACGCGATGAGCGCCGCCGCTCCGAATGCGAGCGACCAGACCGCTGCGGCCACGGTGGCCGTGGGCGCCATCGGCAGCACGAGCACGAGCGCCGCCAGCGTGACGACCGCGGCGCCCGCCTGTGCCAGCGCCAGCGTGCGGAAGTCCTCGAACCCGCGCAGCGCCCAGTCGGGCAGCAGCGCGATCGTCATGAAGCTCACGCCCGCGGCGGCGAACGGCGCGCGGAGCGCCGGTGGCGCGAACGCCAGTGCGAGCGCCGCCGCCACCGAGAGCAGCGCGGCCGCGCGAAGGCGCGCCAGAAGCAGCGACGTCGCGAGCGCGGCGGCATCGGAGGGGCGGTCGCGCCGCGCGGCGAGCACCTCACGCGTGGCGAATCCCGAGTTGGCCGAGGCATCGGCCAGCATCCACGCGTACTGCGCTGCGGCCAGCGCCAGCACGAACCGGCCGTACTCCTCCACGCCGAGCAGGCGTGCGGCGACCAGGGTCAGCGCGAGCGACGCGCCGCGCGCCAGCCCTTCGGCGCCGATGTTCCACGCGAGCCGGCCGGCGAGCCTGCGCCGCCAGCTCGGTGCCGCCGCTGTGGACTCGATCGCCGGGGCGCTCATGCCGCCTCGCGGGACTCGGATCCCTCCGTCGCAGCCGCAGCCACGCGGAGCGAGGGCCAGATGAGCGCGAGAGCGGCGAGCAGCCCGAGCAGCAGCCCGCCTGCCACGAGCACACCGCGGCGCGGTGCACTCGCGAACGCCGGCACGGCCGCCGCGTCGAGCACATTGAGCACGGGCACGTCGCGCTGCTCGTCGACGCGCGCCAGTTCGTGCTGGCGGGTGAGCGCGAGCACGATCTCCTCCTGCGTGCGGGCCTCGCGCATGAGCCGTGCGGTCTCGAGCGCGAGCCGCGGGTTGCTGCCGCGCAGGTTGGCTTCGCGGAACGCGCGCAGGGACTCCTCTGCGCGCGCCAGGCGGCGCTGCGCTTCGGTCAGCCGCTCCTCCACGAACCGCCGCTGCGCGCCCGCCTGCGTGGTCATGCTGTGCATGAGCACGTGCTGCAGCTGCGCACAGGCTGCATTGGCCACGGCCGCAGCGCGCACTGGATCGCCATCACGCACCCCCACACGCAGCAGATTGGTGCGGCGGTCGAGCGCGATGTCGATGCGGTCGCGGAGCGCGTCGAGCGCCCGCTCGGTGCGCTGCGGAGTCGCCGTCCCTGGCACAAGCCACACCCGTAGCGGGCGTGACTCCCCTCGTGCGTCGGAGAACGGCTCCTCCAGCAGCGCGCCGAGAAGGCGCCGACTGCGCAGGATGTCGGGGTACGTGAGTGCATTGCTCGAACTGCCGCGTGACGGGAGCCCCAGCGCCTCTGCGGACAGGCTCAACTGGTCGAGCGCCGAGCCGCCGCCGCCGCGCGGCGCCTCGAGCAGCGTGGCGGTGGCCGTGTAGGTGCGGGGCAGCAGCAGCGCCAACAGCAGTCCCAGCACCAGTCCGGCGCCGGCGCCGGCCGCGAGGCGGCCGCGATGCGGCGCCAACGCGCGAGCGTGATCGGCCCACGACCCGGTGGCGGCGGCCGGAGGCTCGGCCACGGTCGTATGCGCGATGCGAAGCTGCGCGGCGGGGTGCGGCGTGCGCTCGGTCACTTGCCGCTCTGGCTCACGAGGAAGAACGTGGTCGCTGCACTCGCGACGATGCTCATCACAGTCGCGATGTCCTTGAGCCCGTCGCGTGGGCCGCCCTCGGGCCGCGCCGGCACGATGATGCGGCTGCCCGGCTCGGGGTGGCCGCCCTTGCGCACGCGGCCGGAGGGGGTGACCACGACCACCGCGCGCCGGTCCGCGTCGTTGCGGAACCCGCTGGCCTGCGTGACGTAGTAGCTGACGCTGGCGCCCGGCTGGTGCAGCGCGGTGACGGGGTTGAGCACCGCGCCCTCGATGCTGACCGTGGGCATGTGCCGCGGCACGAGCAGTGTGTCGCCCGGCAGCAGCACGAGGTCGTGTCGGCTGGTGTGACGGCGCAACGCCAGCGGCAGGTCGATGGCCAATCGGGAGCCGTTGCGGCGCGAGAAGCGCGCGCCTTCGGCATACGCCTCGGGGGTCAGACCGCCGGCGCGGCCGATCAGGTCGCTCATTCGCTCGTCCCGGCGCGTGAGTGCATACGTGCCCGGAAAGCGCACCTCGCCATCGAGCACGACGAACTCGGGCTCACGGAAGTCGGGGTCGCGGCGGATGAACACCGCATCATGCGCCCGCAACTGGAACGCCGAGGCCTCCACGCAGCGCGTGAGGTCGCGCTGCAGCGGCACCTGCAGCGTGTCGGCCAGGTGCGAGCCCGCGCCGATGCGGGTGAGTTCGGCGCGCACCGCGTAGGCGTCGTCGGTGAACCCGCCGGCGCGCATGAGCAGGTCGGTGAGCGTCATGCCCTCGAGCAGTTCGTATCGCCCGGGGGCGCGCACCAAGCCGTGCACGGTGACCTGGTGGCGCTCCTCGAGGTCCCACTTGGAGCGGATCGAGACGTCATCGAGCGCCTGCAGCGGCAGGTCCTGCGCCTGGTCTCCGCTCAGGGCGCGCGCCGGCACGAAGTGCAGCGAGGCACGGCTCGAGTCCCGCAGCGTGCGCACGATCTGCGCACGGTCGAGATAGGCGTCGGGCGTGACACCGCCCGCCAGCGCGATCAGCTGCGACACCGTGAGGCCCTCGCGGTACTGGTACACGCCGGGGCGCACCACGCCTCGGCCCGTGAGGTTGACGGTGTTGCCACGGCGCTGCGGCAGCACGAACACGGTGAGCGAGTCGGCGTCGCGCATGGCGACATCGGCCAAAGCGCCCGAGAGCACCTCCGACAGCGGCACGTCGATCGCGATCCGGCCCTGGCCGGGCAGCGCCGCGCGCAGTTCGAGCGGCGTGACGCGATCGATCTGCGCGCGCTGCACGTCGGCCTCGGGCAGCACGCCGCCGGCGATCTGCAGCAGGTCGCGGAGCTGCTCGCCCTCCTTGAGCTCGATCAGTCCCGCACGGCGCACGGGGCCCGACAGCGCCACGCGCCGAGTGGCCGGCGGCACGAACACCACGTCGCCGTTCTCGAGTCGTGGCATCTCCTGCCCGGCGCCCTTGAGGATCACGTCGTACAGGTCCACGCTCGCGACCACCTGTCCGCCGCGCACGATCCGCACATCGCGCAGCGAACCGGCGAGCGTGGGGCCTCCGGCGGCGTAGAGCGCATTGAGCGCGCGCGAGACCGCGCTGATCGTATAGCCGCCCGGGCGCACGACCTGCCCGAGCAGGAACACCTGGATGCTGCGCAACCGGCCGAGCGAGAGCGAGAGCGAGGTGGAGGAGCGGCCGCCGGCGCCGCGCAGTCCCGAGTACACGCGCGCCAGCGCGGAGCGGATGCGCTCGCGCGCGGCGCCCAGCGGCAGGCCGCTCACCGCGACCTGGCCCACGTCGGGCAGCGTCACCGAGCCCTCGCGACTCACGGTGAGCGTGAGCGCGAGTTGCGCGTCGCCCCAGAGGGTGAGCGTGAGCTCGTCACCGGGCCCCAGCGGGTAGTCGTCGCCCACCGGACCATGCGCGAGCGGTTCGAACGTGGTGGGCGCCCAGCGGAAGATCTCGAACCCGAGCGGCTCGCCGGCCACGGGCGTGGGGCGCGTCACCGCCGCGAGCGAGTCGGGCACGATCGCCGGCTCGGGGCGCGGCGTGAACGTGCGCGCAGGCGCGGTGGCGTCGGCCTCGGCGCTGGTGGTCGCGCCGCGCATGCGCTCGCGCAGATCGCGCGGGTCCACGCCCGCGGCGCGGGCGGCGGCGTCGAGGTCGCGCTCCGAGGCCGGCAGACCGGGCAGGTTCTGCGCCTGGGCAGGCAGCGCGGCGAGGGCGATGAGCAGCACGCGCGCGAGCGCGGCGGCGAACGAGCGCGAGTGCGATGAGCGAAGCGTCACGACAGCCCCTCGGTGCCGCCCGTGGACGGGCGGTCACGGATCGCGGCCGCGCCCTCGCGGGCGAGGCCGCCTCCCGCGCTGCGGGAGTCGGTCCGTGGGACGCGCCACCTCGCGCCGGACCCGATGGGTCCCGGGGCAGCGCTGACGCGAGCGTCCGAGGGGTGGCCGTGCGCGCGAGCGCCGCGACGAAGGGTGCCGCGGCCCTGCTTGCTTCCTGTTCGTGTCGCGCGCTGGGGGCCGGGGCCATGCGCCTCGTGGGGAGGCCGATGCGTGGCGCACGGAGGGCGGCGACCCCCCATGCATCGGGCCACGTCGCCGTGGACTTGAGTGCGAAATGCGCGATGCCCGCCGGCGGGCGTTGCGGACTGCCCGGCCGCGGTTGACAGCGCGTTCGCACCCCGCCCAAGCTGCGGCACGCCATACGTGCTCCGAAGATCTGACTTTCGCTCGGGCGCACCCCGTCAGCCCGGTTCGGCGCGTTGTCTTGCAACGACTTACCTGACCGGTCCCGGGGGAAGTCAGATCTTCGGAGCACGACCCACCGCTGGACTCGTGAGGGCGCGTGCACCGCACCCAGACCTACACCCTCGCCTTCGCCCTGGCCGCCATGGCCCTCATCGTGGCCTCCGCGGTCGTCACCTATCTCGGCGTGCGCGACAGCTTCCAGCGCGACTTCACCCGCCGCCTCGCCGACCTCGCCGAGCTCGCGGCCTCGCAGGTGAGCCCCGAGGACCTCGACGACGTGCGCCGCACCGGCACCGAGAGCACGGGCTGGCTGTCGCTGCAGGTGCAGCTCGAGTCGATGCGCTCGAGCACGAACCTGTTCGACGTGTCGCTGATCGACACCTCGCGCGTCGTGCTCTTCGATGTCCGCGAGGCCGAGGATGCGTTCGGCGAGCCCAGCCGCATCGACTCGGTGGCAGCGGCGCCGCTCGACTCGGCGCTCGCCGGTCGCGCGGTGTTCACGCCGGCCTACCGCGTGAGCGGGCGGATCACCCACGCGGCGCTCGCGCCCGTGCTCGCGCTCGACCGCCCGGTGGCGGTGCTGGCCGCCGAGGCGCAGCCGGCGTTCGGCGCCGAGCTGGCGCGGCTGCGCGATCGACTCACGCTCGTGGCGTTGCTGGGTGTGCTGGCGGTCGCGGCGCTCGCCGTGCTGCTGATCCGTGCGATCGGCTCGCAGCTCGCGCTCGAACAGCGGCTCTCTCGCTCCGAGAACCTGGCGGCCATGGGCCGGCTCACTGCCACGCTCGCGCACGAGATCAAGAACCCGCTGGCGATCATCCGCGGGTCCGCCAAGCGGCTGGGCAAGCTGGAGCCCGAGGCCCAGCGGCTGGCCGACTCCACGGTGGAGGAGGTGGACCGGCTCACACGCACGGTCAACCGCTACCTGCAGTTCGCGCGCGGCGATGCCGCCACGGGCGAGACGCGCGGCGACGCGGCGCGTGCACTGCACGAGACGCTCGACCTGCTCGAGGGCGAGTTCCATGCGCGCCGCGCGCGTCTCGTGCGCGACCTGCCGGCGGCGCCCGCATGGGTGGGGATGGACGCCGAGTCGCTCAAGCAGGTCTGGCTCAATCTGGTGCTCAACGCGCTCGAGGCCGTGCCGGAGGGCGGCGCGGTGGAGGTGAGCGCGCGCGCGGACGCGGGCACGTGGACCGCGCGCGTGCTCGACGACGGCCCCGGCTTCCCCGCCGGCGTGCTCGACCGGCTCGGTGAGCCGTTCCAGACCACCAAGGCGCAGGGCAGCGGGCTGGGGTTGTTCCTGAGCCGGCGACTCGTCGAGTCCGCGGGAGGTAGACTCTCGGCCGCCGCGCGCGCCCCCGCGGGCGCCTGCGTCGAGGTGGCGCTGCCGTTGCGCACTGCACCGGCCGCGTCCGATGGTCGATAGAGGATGTCGGAGACCCCCCTTGGAGAACGTCACGTGCGCGATCGCTCGCTCTTCCTGATGTGCCTCGCTCTGGTGCTCGCAGCCGGCAGCGGCTGTTCGCAGAGCTCGCGGATCGAGGTGCAGTCCGACACCTGCTGGGCCGGGTTCGTCGACCGTCAGGCGCGCCTCGAGGCGTGCGGCGACAAGAGCTATCGCGTGATGGGGCCGATCGAGTGTGTGTCGCTCTCCAAGCAGACCACCGACGGCACCCTGCGCGTGCGGATCGATGGCGGTCCCTGGTCCGAGACCACCGCGGCGTTCGGCACCGCGAGCGTCTGTCGATGACCGCCACCGCGCCGCTGCGCGTGCTGGTCGTGGATGACGAGGTCAAGAACGCCGAACTCACCGCGGCCGACCTCGCCGACGCCGGGTTCGAGACGCGCTGGGTGAGCGGCGGCGCGGAGGCCCTGCGCGAACTCGAGCGCGCGCGCTTCGACGCCGTGGTCACCGACCTGCGCATGGCGCCGCCCGACGGGCTCGCGCTGCTCGCCGAAGTGCGCAAGCGCTGGCCCGACACGGTGGTCGTGCTCATGACCGCCTACGCTGCGCTCGAGACCGCGCGCAAGGCGCTCAAGCAGGGCGCCTACGACTATGTCGAGAAGGAGGGCGACTTCACCGACGTGCTGGTGCGGTCGCTGCGCGAGGCCGCCGAACGCCGCGCGCTCGAGCGCGAGAACACGCGGCTCGCACACACGGTCGAGTCGATGCGCGAGAAGGCGCTGCCGATCGTGGGGCAGGCGCCCGCCACCCAGCGCGCGCTGGAGCTGGCGCGCAAGGTGGCAGTGACCGATTCCCTCGTGTTGCTGCGTGGCGAGAGCGGCACGGGCAAGGATCTGTTCGCGCGCAGCGTGCACCTGCTGAGCCGCCGCTCGGACGGGCCGTGGGTCAAGGTCAACTGCGGCGCGCTGCCCGAGGCGCTGCTCGAGTCCGAGCTGTTCGGCCACGAGAAGGGCGCGTTCACCGGCGCCGTGCGCCAGAAGCCGGGCCGCTTCGAGGACGCCGCCGGCGGCACGCTGTTCCTGGACGAAGTGGGCGAGCTGCCGCTGGCGCTGCAGGTCAAGCTGCTCCAGGTCCTCGAGGAGCGCACGTTCACGCGGGTGGGCGGCAATGCGGCGATCACGGTGGACGTGCGCATCGTGGCCGCCACCAACCGGCCGCTCGAGGACATGGTGCGCGAGCGCACGTTCCGCGAGGACCTGTTCTTCCGGCTCAACGTGTTCCCGATCACGCTGCCGCCGCTGCGCGAGCGGCCGGGCGATGTGCCTCGCCTGGTGGAGCATGTGCTGCGGCGTCACGGCTCCTCGCTCGAGCAGGTGAGCCCCGAGGCGATGCGCGCGCTGGCCGGCTACCCGTTCCCCGGCAACGTGCGCGAGCTGGAGCACACACTCGAGCGCGCCCTGATCCTGGCGGGCGAGGACCCGGTGGGGCTGGAGCATCTGGCGTTCGCGCAGCCCGACCGGACGCTCGAGGCGTCATGGGTGCCCACGATCCCGGCCGAGGGCCTGTCGCTCGAGGCGCTCGAGAAGGCGCTCATCGTGCAGGCGCTCGAGCGCGCCGCGGGCAACAAGAGCCTGGCCGCGCGGCTGCTCGGCCTCACGCGTCGCACGCTGTACTCGCGCATGGAGAAGCACGCGCTGCGGCGACCCGGCGAGGGCGGCGAAGACGAGGCGGCGGAGGACGGCGAGCCCGCATGAGCTGGGCCGCCGCCACGCGACTGCGGTAGGCTGGCGCCATGCACCTGTTGCGCGGCTGGTTGTTCGACAACCTCGGGCTCAAGTTCACGGCGCTGCTGTTGGCGGTGCTCGTGTACCTCAACGTGTTCACCGACCGGCCGGCGACGCTGCTCGTCACGTTCCCGATCGAGTACCGCGGCCTGCCCGACTCACTCACGCTCTCGGGCGTCGCGCCCACGGCGGTGCAGGCCGAACTGCGCGGCACGGGCAAGCAGTTGATCGGCCTGCGCGTGCGCGAGCCGCGTTTCGTGGTGGACCTGGAGGGCGTGGGCGCAGGGCGCTACGACCGCGCGGTGTCCCCCAGCGACCTGCCGCTGCCCGAGGGCTCGGGGCTCGCCGTGGAGCGACTCGTCGGACCCCTGATGGTCGAGCTCACGATCGACCGGCGCACGTCGCGCGACGTGCCGCTGGCGCTGC
>CADEFY010000066.1:8749-11950 GCA_902826705.1 uncultured bacterium | reverse complement strand
TGCTCATGCCGCAGCGCTTCGGCCTCGCGGGGATGGCGGAGGCCACGCGCGTCGCTTTCGCGAGCACGGCGCTCTGGTGGGTGCTCTTCACGCTCCCGTTGCTGCGCCGCGTGCCGGAGCCCCCGGCCGAGCGCACCACGCCCTCGCTCGCTGCGCTGCCCGCAGCGGTCCTGGGCCAGCTCGCGAACACATTCCGCCACATCCGCCGGCGCCCGCAGCTGCTGCAGTTCCTGCTCGCCTTCTGGGCTTACTCCGACGGCATCGGCACCATCGTCAAGATGGCCTCGATCTACGGTGCGGAGCTGGGGTTCGGCACCGGGCATCTGATCGGCGCATTGCTGCTGGTGCAGGTCCTCGCAGCGCCGGCCGCCGTGCTGTTCGCACGCATGGCGGGACCGCTGGGCCCGCAGCGCGCGGTGATCGCGGGGCTCATCGGCTATGCGGGCATCACCGTGTTCGCGTACCGGCTGAGCGAGCCGTGGCACTTCTGGGCACTCGCGGCCATGGTCGCCATGGTCCAGGGCGGCACGCAGGCGCTCTCGCGCTCGATGTTCGCCTCGCTCGTGCCGCGCGCGCAGATGGGCGAGATGTTCGGATTCTACTCGGTGAGCGAGAAGCTGGCGGGCGTGGTGGGCCCGCTCGTGTTCGGGCTGGTGACGCAGGCCACGGGCGGCGGCCGATCGGCCACGCTCACGCTGCTGCCTTTCTTCCTGGTCGGCGCCTGGCTGCTGTCGCGCGTCGACCTGGCGCGCGGGGCGGCCGAGGCGGCGGAAGGCTGAGCCCCGCCGCCGCGGCCTGCCGAGCGCGGCGTGTCAGCGATGCTTCTTCGCGCGCTTACCGGTCCGTTCGCCGGACTTGGATCGCTTGGGCGGCTTGCCCGCGATCGCCGCCTCGGCGAGCCGCCAGTCGGCGTCCGAGAGCTGCACGTCGAGCGCACGCACGTTCTGCTCCACCTGCTCCACGCTCGAAGCGCCCACGATGGCGCTCGAGACTTGTGGGTGGCGCAGCGTCCACGCGACCGCGACCGGCGCGGGGTCGAGCCGGCGCTCGGCGCAGAACGCGGCGAAGCGCTCGGCGGCGGCCACGTTGGCGTCGGTGAGCGCCTTCTCGGCAGTGAGGAAGTGGCTGAATGCACCGGTGGCGCGGCTGCCCTCGGGACGCGCGCCGCCCGCGTACTTGTTGGTGAGCACGCCCTGCGCGAGCGGCGAGTACACGATCATGCCGATGCCATGGCGCTTGCAGTAGGCCGTGTGCCCGTCCTCGACGTGCCGGTCGACCAGGCTGTAGCGCGGCTGGCTCGAGATCATGGGCAGGTAGCGCTCGCGCTTCTGGATGCGCGCCACTTCGTCGGCCAGCTTGGGGTGATGGTCGAAGTTGGAGAACCCCACGTAGCGCACGCGTCCAGAGCGGACCAGGTCCTCGAACGCCCGAAGCGACTCCTCGAGCGGCGTGTCGGCATCGGGCGCGTGGAACTGGTAGAGGTCGACGTAGTCGAGCCCCAGACGCTCCAGGCTCTGGTCGAGTGCGTCGAAGATGTGCTTGCGCGACAGACCGCGCCCCAGCGGTCCGTCCCACACGCGGCCCATGCACTTGGTGGCGATCACCAGCTGCTCACGCGGCAGGTCGCGGATCGCCACGCCCAGCGCCCGCTCCGCCGCGCCCTTCACGTAGACATCGGCGGTGTCGAACAGATTGATGCCCAGCTCGAACGCGCGGTGCACGATCGCGCTCGTGGCGCTCTGGTCCACCGAGCCGCCATAGGTGGTCCACGATCCGAGTGACACGCGCGACACCATGAGCCCACTGCGTCCCAGCGCCCGGTATTCCATGTTCCGACCTCCCGACTCGGTGTCTCGCGCGCGCAGGCGGCCTGCGCGCTCAGTCCTCGATGTGCTCCGGCATCCGCCAGTACCACCACTCCACGTCGGGCTCCCAGCCCTCGGCTCGCGCCAGTTCCTCGCCCCAGATGCAGGCATCACTCGTGCGTGCGTGCTGCCGCACGCGCTCGTCGGCTTGCAGGAGCCGTGCGTCGAGCTCGACGTCGAACGCCTCGGGGAACGAAGGCACCAGTTCCCAGATCAGCTGGCGGCCGTCGGCGTGATCGAGCCACTCCTCCATGCTCATGGCCTGTCCGCGCGCGAGCGCGTCCGCGGTGCGCTCCCAGTCGGCGATGCGGCCCGGCAGGCCGCCGGCCACCACATGCTCGGGGCAACCGCGCGCCACGAGCCAGGTGCGAAGCGCGTCGAACTCGCTCATGGCGCACTCGCCAGACGGCGCGCCTGGCGCTGGAAGTAGCGCTCGCCGTCGTTGGGGCGGAAGCACGTGCGGATCGTGCCATCGCGGTCGAACGCGATGAAGGTGCCATCGTGCCGGTCGAAGCGGCTCACCACGCCGTCGGAGCGAACCGCCTCGAGCACGGCCCCCCCGACGGGCGCATCGCGGAGCGCCTGCGCCCGCGCCAGGTACTCCGCGGCGTCGCGCGCGCCGAACTCGGCGCCATGCTTGTCGTAGTGCTCCGCCAGCCGCTGGGGTGAGCGGAAGCCGATCGCCGCGCTGAAGCGGGTGCCACCAGTGGGGTCGGCCGCTCGCGCCGGGGACTCCCGCAGCGCCTCGGCGCGAGCGGCTGGGCGGCCCGCCTCGGGGGCAGGCCGCCTCGACTGCATGATCTGCAGCACCACGAGCAGCGTGAACAGCAGGAGCAGCAGCCACGTGGGACGCCGTACGGCGCGAGGGGGGGTCCGCATGGCCGCACAGTAGCGCGGCCGGTTCCCGCCGGGCGAATCGCCCGCGACGCCGGCCTCGCGGGACGGGATCGCGACAACAGATCGTGAAGATCGCATGGTCCGGCGCGCCAACGCCGGGGAACCGCGGTACTCTCCTCCGTCATGCGCCGATCCCCCGTGCTCCACTGGCTCCTCGCCGCCGCCGCCGCCGCCGCCGCCGCCGCGACGCTGGCGCCGGCCCTCGCTGCCGCCTCCTCGGAGGCGGCCCCGGCCGCGGTACGGCCCGACTTCAGCGGCTATCAGCGTCTGCTCGACCGCTACGTGCTCGTGACGTCCAAGAAGGGAGAGCCGTTCGACACACGCGTCGACTACGAGCAGCTCTACGTGGACGACCGCATCTGGACGCTCAAGCGCTCCGAGCGGCTCGACCAGGTGCGGGCCCAGCTCCTCGCCACGCCGCCCTCGCAGCTGAGCGGGG
>CADEFY010000066.1:0-8739 GCA_902826705.1 uncultured bacterium | reverse complement strand
CTTCAACCTGCCCCGCAATGCGCCGGCTGCGGCGCGCACCACCCTGCAACTGCTCGTGCCCCTGGCACAGTTCACACGAGTGACGTCCGTCGACGACATCAACCGCTCCGACGGCTCGTTCTTCGACGGACCGCGCCTCGAGCTCGAGGGCCGTTCCTACTCGATCGCGCGATTCGAACGTGAGCTGATCCACGGCGACACCGGGGACAAGTGGGAGCCGCGCACCACCGTGAGCGACCCACGTCTGATGTTCGCGCTCACACACGGCCTCGCGGGCGGCCCGCCAGTGCTGCCGTGGGCGTTCCATGGCGACTCGCTCGAGGCCCAGCTCGACCGCGCGGTGCGCCTGGGGACGGCGCTGCCGCGACTGGTGAACGTGTCGGTCAAGCCGCTGCGATTCGAGTTGTCCAACCTGTTCTTCGACCATCGCATGGACTTCGGCGGGCTCGAGCAGGTGCGCGACTGGCTCGCGCGACATGCCGCCCGAGACGTACGCCGCGCGATCGACAAGATGCCACCCGGTGCGACGCCGATGTACGTGCAGGTCGATCGCGGGCTGAATCAGGTCGGGAGGATCCGGCCCACGATGACACGCGCCGACTCCCTACGCCGAAGCAGCTGATCTCGCCGCCGCGCGCGGTGGCTGCTATCGTCACAGCTCCCGGTGGCGACCGGGCCAGCCCCCACACGGAGGTGATCGCATGAGCCCGCGCAAGGGCACCACGCTGCGCCCCAGTCCGCGCAAGCGCGCCACCAGGGCGCCGGCAGACGCGCTCCCAGAACTGCTCGACCTGCTGTTCCAATCGCACCCTTGGCACGGGTTGTCCGCGGGTTCGCAGGCTCCTGCGGTGTGCACCGTGTACATCGAGCTCGTGCCCGCCGACACGGTCAAGTACGAGATCGACAAACGCAGCGGCTTCCTCAAGCTGGACCGGCCGCAGCGCTACTCCAGCCTCTCGCCAGAACCGTACGGCTTCATCCCGCGCACGCTCTGCGGCGACTCCGTGGCCGCGCTCGCAGCCAAGGAGGCGGGGCGCAAGGGGCTCAAGGGCGACTCCGATCCGCTCGACATCTGCGTGCTCACCGAACGCACGCTCAACCACGGCGGCGTGATCGTGCGCGCCCGACCGATCGGCGGACTGCGGCTCTTCGACGGTGACGAAGTGGACGACAAGATCATCGCCGTGCTCGAGAGCGATCCGACCTACGAGAACTGGGACGAGCTCGAGCACTGTCCGCCGGTGCTCATCGACCGGCTCCAGCACTACTTCCTCACCTACAAGGACATGCCCGGATCGCAGCGTCCGCGCATCGAGCTGGCGGGCATCTACGGCGCCAGCGTGGCGCGTGAGGTGATCGCGCGATCGCAGGTGGACTACCGCGCCAAGTTCGGCAATCTCGAGCGCGGCCTCGATGCGGCGCTCCGCGCGCTCTACGGCGACGACCCCGAGTGACGCCGGTCGACCTGTGCGTGCTGGGCGGAGGCGTGACGGGCCTGGGGCTCGCACGGCTCGCTGCACGACACGGGTTGAGCGTGGTGCTGGTGGAGCGCGGCGATCTGGTGTCGGGCGCGAGCAGCGCGACGAGCCACCTGCTCCACGGCGGATTGCGCTACCTGGAGCACGGCCACTTCGCACTCGTCCGCGAGGCGCTGCGCGAGCGCGCTGCGCTGCTGCGCATGGCGCCCTCGCTCGCGCAACCGGTGCGCTTCCTGGCGCCGGTGCGGCGCTCCGACCGGGTGCGCCCCTGGAAGCTGCGCGTGGGGCTGGCGCTCTATGACGTGCTCGCAGGGAGCGGCGGGCTGTCGCCGCACGCGTGGGCCGGCGGAGCCCGTGCGGTGGCGCTGGAACCGGCGCTCTCCGCCGACGGCCTGCTGGGGTGCGGGCTCTACTCCGACGCAGTGGTCGACGATGCGCGCCTCGGCATCGCCGTCGCCGAGGACGCCGCAGCCCACGGCGCGCGCCTGATGCCGCAGGCGGGCCTGGTATCGGCGCGGCCGGCGAGTGAGCCCCGCGGCGGCTGCCTGCTCGAGGTGCGCAGGGCCGACGGCGCGCTGTCGCAGATCGCGGCGCGCGTGCTGGTGAACGCCACGGGCGCGTGGAGCGATGCCACGCGCCGCGAACTGCTGCGATCGCTCACTCCGGGCGAGCCCGATCCCGCGCCGCGCCTGGCGCCCTCGCGCGGCGTGCATCTGGTGTATCCGGCGCTGACGCGCTCGCATGCCGTGATCTCGCTCGCCGCCGACGGCCGTGCGTGGTTCGTGGTGCCCTTCGCCGGCCGCTCGCTCGTGGGCACCACCGAGGTCGTCGTGGGCTCTCCCCCACCGGCCGAGGCGGCGCTCCCCACGGTCGATGAGATCCGCTACCTGCACGCCGCCACGCAGCGGCTGCTGCCGGGAGCGGGTGAGCCGCGCCCGCTCGCGGTGTACTCGGGGCTCCGGCCGCTGCTCGCCGCCGAGGTCTCGGGCGGCGCAGCCTCGCGCGAGCATGCGGTGTTCGACGACGGCGCGTTCCTCAGTGTGGCGGGCGGCAAGTACACCACGTTCCGCGCGATCGCCGCCGAGGCATTGCGCCATGTCCTGGCGCGGCTCGGGCGCGGGGCAGATCGCATCGACGACCGGCCCGTGCCGCTGCCCGCGCCAGCCGCAGGCGAACCCGAGCCGCAGCAGGCCGGCGCCGACGCGGCCGAGCGGCAGTTCGCGCTCCGGCTGGACGACGTGATGCGCCGCCGCACGCGATTGTGGCTCCGCGACGATCGCGGCCTCGGTGTGGCCGCCCAAGTCGCCGACGGCATGGCGCGGCGGCTCGGCTGGTCGCCCGAGCGCCAGCGCGAGGAACGCGACCACTACGAGCACCTCGTGCACACGGAGCAGGACCTGCTCGCCCGTGCGCTGGCGGCGCACGCCCCCCTCCACGACGGAGCCCGCACATGACCGCTGGACTGGTCCTCGCGATCGACGCCGGAACCACCGGCACCACGGCCCTGCTGCTCTCGCACACGGGCCGCGTGGTCGGCCGCGGATACGCCGAACTGCCGCAGCACTTCCCGCGCCCCGGCTGGGTGGAGCACGACCCCGAGGACCTCGTGACCACTGTGCAGCGCGCGGTCCGCGCGGCACTCGCGGCCGCGCGGGTCCCGGCGTCGCGCGTGCGCTGCATCGGCATCACCAACCAGCGCGAGACCTCGCTGCTGTGGGACCGCACCACATCGGAGCCCGTGGCTCGAGCGATCGTGTGGCAGGACCGACGCACGAGCGACCGCTGCGCCGAACTCAAGCGGCGTGGCCGTGAGCCGTTGCTGCGCCGCCGCACCGGGCTCGTGGCCGATCCCTACTTCTCGGCCACCAAGATCGAGTGGCTGCTGGCGCACGAACCCCGCGCCCGCCGACTCGCGCGCCAGGGCCGCCTCGCGTTCGGCACCGTGGACTCATGGCTGTTGTGGCGCATGACCCGTGGCGCCGTGCATGCGCCCGACCCCACCAACGCCCCGCGCACGTTGCTGTTCGGGCTTCGCCGCCGTCGCTGGGATCCCGAACTGCTCGCACTGTTCGGGGTCCCCGCTTCGGCGCTGCCCGAGGTGCGCGCCTCCGCGGGCACGTTCGGTGCCACGCGCGGCTTCCGCCCGCTGCCCGACGGCCTCCCGATCACGGGGATCGCGGGCGACCAGCAGGCAGCGCTGTTCGGGCAGGGCTGCGTGCGCGCCGGTCAGTCGAAGAACACCTACGGCACGGGCTGCTTCCTGCTGTTGCACACCGGCGCGCACCCCGTGGCCTCACGCGCCGGGCTCCTGACCACGGTGGCGTGCGGGCCTCGCGGCGAGGCCGCGTATGCGCTCGAGGGCAGCGTGTTCGTGGCGGGCGCGGCCGTGCAGTGGCTGCGCGACGGCCTCGGCCTGATCGGCTCGGCGCGCGAGACGGAGGCGCTCGCGCGCTCGGTACCCGACAGCGCGGGCGTGGTGCTGGTGCCCGCGTTCGCGGGACTCGGCGCGCCTCACTGGCGCGCCGATGCGCGTGGCGCGCTGTCGGGCCTGACCCGCGGCGTGACCCGCGCTCACGTGGTGCGCGCCACGCTCGAGTCGCTCGCGTTCCAGAGCATGGACCTGGTCGACGCCATGGCCCGCGACGCGGGCTCACGCCTGCGTGCCCTTCAGGTGGACGGCGGCGCCACGCAGAACGACTGGCTCATGCAGACGCAGGCCGATCTGCTCGGCGTGCCCGTGCGCCGGCCGCGCGTGATCGAGACCACCGCGCTCGGCGCCGGGCTCCTGGCCGGACTGGGCTCGGGGTTCTGGAGGTCGGCGCGCGAACTCGACGCCGCGCGCGTGCTCGACCGGCAGTTCACACCGCGGCGCACGCCGGCGTGGCGCCGCAGCGAGCGCGCACGCTGGCGGGACGCGGTGCGGCGGGTGCTGGCGTAGGCAGGGTGGGCCCGGCCGGGGTGGGGTGTTCGGGTCAGATGGCTCGGACGTAGGGAGCGTAGACGTCCCACCCGGAGGATGCGCCCATGCGCCTGAGCCGCCCCTGCTGGAATGCCGTGGTCGTGCCGCTCGCCTGGCTCAGCCTCACGGCGGGCAGCGCGCGGGCGTTCGACACGGCCCCGCACTTCGACATCACCGAGGACGTCCTGCGCGCCGAGGGGTTCTCGCCGCGTGCGATCAAGACGATCCAGAGCGCCAACTTCATGGTGGACTTCTACGAGTTCATCGGGAACAAGGCGATCGCCAAGGTGCTCGACAAGGACTGTCGCAACGATGCGGCGGATCTGCTCGCGATCGCCGACGCCCAGCACTTCGACGAACTGGACTCGACCGCGAGTGTGGCCCGCAAGTGGGATGCGTTGCTCTACCACACGCAGCGTCACGCTGCGGTCTCCACGGGAAGCGGCGACCTGCTGCGACGTCTCGTGCTGCTGGGCATGTCACTGCACAACGTCCAGGACTTCTACTCGCACAGCAACTGGGCCGAGTCGGGCGCGGGAGATCCGCTCGGCAGCGGCAGGCTCGCGGCCTACGGCACGCATCCGACGTGGCTGTCCGTCGATCGGTCGGTGCGCGAGAAGCTGCGCGTCTACACGACCTGGCCGGGCGGTGGTGGGCTCCCCAAGCGCACGCATGGCAACTGGGACAGCGACTCGACCTTCCTGAACAACGACTGGGAAGGGCGGCCGCATCACACTGCGGCCTACCTCTGCTCCTACTTCGCGACCCGCCAGTGGGTGCGGCTGTTCCAGACGTTCGTGAGCCCGACCGAGTGGGCCGCGATGAAGGCGGGTGACCCTGCCTTCGACCCATCGCACGACTGGGACCATGCGCGGCGCATCTCGTTCTACGGCGGGCACTGGAACGGGAACGGCGGCCCGACCGGGTTGGATGCGTTCAAGTCGAGGACCGCGGCGACGTCTCCCGACCTGCTGATCGGAGCCGTGGTCAGCTACATCGGCCGCGGCCTGTGCATCACCGCCAACGCCACGGCGCTCCGCAAGGAGGCCCGGTCGCTGATGCTCAGCTGGGGTCAGATGGACTATCGCGGCCCCGTCGATCCCGTGCTGCCGAGTGCCGCCCCAGAGCAGGTGGACTTCGTGCAACTGCGCATGCACCGCATCGACGCGATCGACACGGGTGACGGTCCCGGCGGCGGCCAGCTCGACTGGTACGGCCGTGCCGTGATCGGCGGGCAGCAGTACTGGTCGGGCCTCATCGACGAACATGACCACTTCGACTTCGGCCGCCGGCCCTATGCGCCCTGGACCATGACCAAGTCGCTGCCGACCAAGCCACAGGACGAGATCATCAGCTCGCTGATCGTGCGCCTGCGCACGGGAACGATCGAGGATGCCGGCACGGACGACAACGTGTATCTGAGGCTCTCCAGCTCGCTCCGCCTGGAGTTCCCCTACCACCCCGATGCGGACGACTTCGAGAGCGGGTCCGATCACACCTACTCGTTCACGATCCCTCCGGGGTCGCGCGTGCGCGACATCACACGCCTCGCGGTGGAGAAGAGCGGCACCGACGGCTGGCAGCTCGGCAGCATCACCGTGACCATGAACGGCCGCACGATCTACTCCAACAGTGCGGTGAACGCCTGGCTCGACAACGGCAGCGGGCTGAGCTGGGCTGCCGCGGACTTCAAGCCCGTCGCCACCGCGCCGACGTCCGACGTCCCGATCCGATTCGAGCTGATGGAGCTGGACTACAAGACCGACGATCGCGCCGACATCAACCCCATCGCCGGGGCCAAGGGGCTCGGACTGTCCTTCTCGCCCGCGACCGGCAAGCTCGTCGGCGACGTGACCGGCACCACGAAGTTCACGACCGAGGGCAAGGGCGACTCCGACCGCGCACGCGTCGAGATGAGCGTGGGGCGCGTGTCCGCGACGTGCCGAAAGTGAACCGCCACGGAGGCAGGGCATGAAACCGATTCGGAGTCTCGCCCGCGGGCTGGCAGCGCTGCTGCTCCTCGCCTCGCTCGGTCCGGTGCGTGTCGCGATGGCCCAGCAGATCCTGCTCGACAAGCCCATGCGCGCCGGCGAGCTGGTGCTGTTCCCCGACCTCGCCGATGCGAACGCCTACTACTACGTGGTGGACCAGTTGCAGCTCGCCAAGGATGCGGCCGGCCGGCCGCAGTTCTCGTTCCTGCGGTACGTGGAGAACGTGCGATCGGCTGCAGACCGCCCCGAGGCGCGCGAGGGCGTCGGTGGCGGGATCGTGCACGCGGTCGTGACGCTGGGGGTGCGGCCGGAGCAGGTCGCAGCGGCGCAGCGCGAGCTGCAGCGCACGCGCCCCAGCGCCACCCTGGTCGGACCGGTGGTGTTCAAGTCCGGCCGCGTGGGGCTGGTGTCCTCGGTCGCAGACCCCAAGGGGGGCATGAGCACGCAGGTGCTCGGGATCGGCAATGCCCCGCTGCTCGATGGCGAGAAGGCCTCGGTGTCGATCCAGCTCACGCAGCTCGGGGCCAAGGTGCTCTGGGAGTCGTTCAAGACCGCCGCTCCTGACGTGACGTTCAGCTTCGAGATGGACCTGGCGGGCTTCCGCTCTCCCGCGCGTGCGTCGATCGAAGCCGACTTCGACCAGATCCACGAACACCGCGCATTCGGAGCCGCCGCGGCGACGACCATGCTCGCGAGCGAGATCCACTCGGCGTTCGAGGACCTTCGCAGCTCCAACGCCATCAAGGTGACTCAGGTCGGCTCCGATGCGCAGATGGAGACGATCCTCTCCACCGCCTACGGCAAGCTCACCGAGATGATGTTCGCCCCTGCGAACGGCGCAGGCGCCTCGAGTCCGAGCCCGTCCGGGACCACCGCAGCGCCGAGCCTGCTGGACCGCGCCACGGCGCGGCTGGCGGAGAGCCGCGCGCGCGTCGATGCGGAGAACACGCGCATCCGTGCCGAGAACGCGGCGACCCTCGCGGACGCGCGCAAGGCCGACGAGGCCGCGCGAGCGGCACGGGCGAGCGTGCGCGACACGGCTGGCGCCGCGGCACGCAAGGCCGCCGGTTCGACCGGCGAGCAACGTGCCAGGCAGGTCGAGGCACGCGCCGCTCGAACCGGCGATGACGTGTGGGGCTCGCCCATGGCGCCCGAGGCGCCGTTGCGCACCGAGGAGACGGCGCGAGCCGAACGCGCCTCGGACCAGGCGGCCGAGGCGGCGGTCGCGGCCAGCCCGCCGCCCGCGCTGCGGCAGGAGTCGGAGCTGCCGAGCGTGTCCGTGCTGGCGACCTACGAGATGCGGTCCGTGAGGCAGAAGGGCAAGTTCAAGCTGGACCTGGACAAGTTCACGAGCGACCGTCTCACGCTGCGGTTCGACGAGAACATCGGCGACCTGCGCAGCCTGACCGGAGATGCCGCGCACTTCCGTCAGGTCAACCTCGACGACCCGCTCTACAAGCAGCGCGAACTCGTCGTGTTCGTCGATGGACTGAACGCCCAGGACTTCGGCGAGACCGTGAACTTCGCGTCGGTGCGCCTGCGCAAGACGCACGCGGCCGGCGCCGTCTCGACCGACGAGGTCAGGGTCGACCGCACCAACTTCAACCGTGAGGGCAACCAGTTCAAGCTGCTCTACGGCTGGAAGGACGACGTGGACAGTCGCAAGTGGATGGACTACGAGGTCCAGACGGTCTGGAACTTCTTCGGCGGCGCCGAGATCACGGAGCCGTGGCGCAGGTCGAGCACCGGCGCGCTGGCGCTGACGCCGCCGTTCCAGCGCCGTTCGGTCGAGCTGCAGGCTGACGCGAGCGCCCTCGCGAGCGCCGAGGTGCGCTCGGTCACCGTCACGATCCACTACCGGCTCGGCCAGGTGGAGCAGAAGCGAACGGCCACGCTGGACGCGGGCCGGCAGCCGCTCTCCAAGCGCATCGACTTCCTGATGCCCGCCGGTTCGCAGGAATACGACTACGAGATCGTGTGGCAGTTGAAGGGCAACCGCACCGTGTCCTCGGGCCGCAAGCGCGGCAGTTCGGCGATCCTGTTCGTGGACGAGGTGGTCGCGGGCTGACCGCTCCGGCGCTCAGCGCGCGTTCGGCGACGCGGCGCTGGCGAGCCGGGCGAAGTGCCCGTGCCACTCGGGGCTCATCGCCGCGATCGACCGCGCGGCGGCGAGGTCGGCCGGGTCGCGCGGCGCCTGCAGCCGCAGTGCGAGCAGTCGATCGATGCTCCAGTCGGGGTGCGGGCGCTCGGTCCGCGCGATGACGTCGCCCGCGCGCACGTCGCCTTCGACGAGCACGCGCAGATACCAGCC
>CADEFY010000065.1 GCA_902826705.1 uncultured bacterium | reverse complement strand
CGCCACCTGCCACCGAGCGTGTGCTGCCCACGCTCGAGCTCGATGGGTCGCGGCGGTGGATCCGTCCTCGTCCCTCCGGAGGACGCTGGTGGACGCGCCGCCGCATCGTGGCCTACGGCCTCATGCTCCTGTTCCTGGGGATCCCCTATCTGCGCCTGCACGGCCGGCCACTCGTGCTGCTCGACCTGCCGCGTCGCGAGTTCACGATCCTCGGCACCACGTTCATGCCCACCGAGACGCTGTTGTTCATGCTCGCCTTCGTGAGCGTGGGCGTCGGCATCTTCCTGCTCACCGCCTTGTTCGGTCGCGTCTGGTGCGGTTGGGGCTGCCCACAGACCGTGTACATGGAGTTCCTCTTCCGCCCGCTCGAACGCTGGATCGAGGGTGGAGTGCGCGGCACGCTGGAGCTCGACCGACTCGGACTGCAGGGGCACCTGCGCCCACGCCGCCTGGCCAAGTACGCGCTGTACGCGGCACTGGCGCTGGTGCTCGCGCACACGTTCCTCGCCTACTTCGTCGGCGTGGAGCGACTGGCCGAGTGGGTGCGGCGCTCGCCGTTCGAGCACCCCACGTCGTTCGTCATCATGCTCGGCACCACCGTGGCGATCTTCCTCGACTTCACGTGGTTCCGGGAGCAGACGTGCCTCGTCGCCTGTCCCTACGGGCGGCTGCAGGCCGTGCTGCTCGACCGGCGCTCGTTGATCGTCGGCTATGACCGCGGCCGGGGCGAGCCGCGGGCGCTCGCGGCCCAGCGCGGCCCCGCCTCCGGGGACTGCATCGACTGCCGCATGTGCGTGCAGACCTGTCCCACGGGCATCGACATCCGCGACGGGCTGCAGATGGAGTGCATCCACTGCACCCAGTGCATGGATGCCTGCGACACGGTGATGCAGCGCATCGGCAAGCCGCCGGGACTGGTGCGCTACGGCTCGCGCGATGGCTTCGAGGGCCGCCCGGCGGGCTGGCTGCGCGCCCGCACGGTGCTGTACCCGGCCGCGCTGGCGGTCGCCCTGGGCCTCTTCGTCTGGCAGATCGGCATGCGCGCGCCAGCCGAGCTCACGGTGCTGCGAGCGAGCGGGGCACCCTTCACGCTGCAGCGCGACGGCACCGTGATCAACACGATCAAGCTGCGGCTCGCCGACCGCTCCGGAGCGCCGCGTGACTACAGGCTGGCACTCGAGGGCGCGGACGGCCTCACGCTGGTGGCTCCGATCAACCCGTTGCACGTGCCGGCGCGCGGGCGTGTGACCGAGACCGTGTTCGTCTCCGCGCCGACCGGCGCGATCCGTGGCGGCGTGCGCGAGGTGCGCATCACCGCGACGGACGGTCGCGGCACCCGGCTCGCATCGCCCTACCGGGTGGTCGGGCCCGCGACGGCGGTGCAGCCATGACCCGGGCGGCGCGCTTCTGGCCCATCGCCATCGTGGTGCTGCTGGCGGCCAACGTGGCCGGCACGGTGGTCATGATCCGCGCCTCGGGCGGCGAGGACGCCAACGCGGTCGAGCCCGACTACTACCGCAAGTCGATGGCGTGGGACTCGATCGCCACGGCACGCCAGCAGGCAGCCGCGCTCGGCTGGACGCTGCGCGCCCAGCTCGGCCCGCTCGATGCGCAGGGGGTGGCCGCACTGGACGTGACGCTGCTCGACCGCGACGGCGCGCCGATCGACGACGCGCAGCTCGGCGTCGAGGCGATCCACAATGCCCACGCGCGGCATCCCGTGAGCGCCACGCTCGCGGCGACCGCGGCCGGCCGCTACACGGCGCACCTGCCGCTGCGCTGGGCGGGGCGATGGGAGCTGCGCTTCGCGATCGCACACGCCGGGCGCGTGGTGCCGATCGCGGTGCGCGCCGAGACGGCGGCGCGATGATCGCCCTCGTCGCCTCGGTGCTCGCCGCGAGCTTCGTGGGCAGCGTCCACTGCGCGGCCATGTGCGGCGGGTTCGTGGCATTCGCCTCCCGCGCACAGGATGGCGTGCGGACCGGGGCGGGCCCGCTCGCGTGGCAGGCGGGCCGGCTGATCGCCTACCTCGCGCTGGGGGCGGCGGCAGGATCCCTGGGAGCCCGCCTCGACCAGGCCGGCGCGTGGGTCGGCGTGCATCGCGCGGCTGCATGCGTGGCAGGCGGGCTGATGATCGCGTGGGGAGCCTGGACGCTGAGCGCGCCGTGGCGAGGGAGCGGGCGCGCGCCGCAGCCGGGGCTGACGCTGCACCGCGCCATGGGGCGCGTGCTGCGCGCGATCGGAGCCTGGCCGCCGGAGGCTCGCTCCTTCACGCTCGGGCTGGCCACGGCACTCCTGCCGTGCGGCTTCCTGTGGGCGTTCGTCACGACGGCTGCTGCGAGCGGACACGCCTCGCACGGTGCGCTCGTGATGCTCGCCTGCTGGGCGGGCACGCTGCCCGCGCTGGTCGGATCGGCGCTGGTGGCCCGCCGCGCACTCGACCCGTTGCAGCGGCGCCTGCCGCAGCTCACGGCGATCGCGATGGTGGTGCTCGGTCTGCTCACCGTGGCCGGGCGCATCGGGCCGCACGCCCACGCGGCGCATGCGAGCACGGAGGTGTCGAGCCATGACTGCCACTGAGGCGTGGACCGGCGTCGTCGCGCACCCGGCCGCGCGCGCGACGGCATGCAGGCACTGTGGCGAGCCCGTGCCACGAGGGTCCCTTGGCGTTCCCGACGCGTCCGCGTTCTGCTGCCACGGCTGTGCCGCGTCATGGACACTGCTCCACGAAGCCGGGCTCGAGCACTTCTACGATCTGCCCGAGCGGCGCGGTCGCGCCGTGCGACCGAGCGGCCGTGGGTTCGAGGAGTTCGACCACGCGGCGTTCCATCGCCTCCACGTGCGCGCCGCCGACGGCGGCCTCGCCGTGACCGAGTGGGTCCTGGAGGGCGTGCACTGTCCGTCCTGCGTGTGGCTGGTCGAGCGCGTGCCGCTGCTGCTCGCGGGGGTGCACCGTGCCGAGCTCGAGCTGGGGCGGTCGATCGTGCGCATCGAATGGGACCCGGCCGAGCAGCCGCTGTCGGCAGTGGCGCGGCAGTTGGACGCGCTCGGCTACACACCGCATCCGTTCCGCGGGGCGTCGGTCGATGCCGTGCGCCGCCGCGAGGATCGCCTGATGCTCACGCGCATCGGCGTGGCGGGCGCGCTCGCCGGCAACGTGATGATGGTGGCCGTGGCGCTCTACGCGGGCTGGTTCGGCCACATGGAGCCCGCGCACGAGCGCTACTTCCGCTGGGTGAGCCTCGCGCTGGTGACCCCGGCGATCGTGTGGCCGGGGCGCGGCTTCTTCCAGGGCGCGTGGAGCGCCCTGCGGCAGCGCACGCTCAACATGGACGTGCCCATCGCGCTGGCGCTCGGCGCGGGCTACGCCCGCGGCGCGTGGAACACCGTCGTCGACTCGGGGCCGATCTACTTCGACGGCGTCGCGACCCTGATCTTCCTGCTGCTGATCGGGCGTTTCGCGCAGCAGCGCGCCCAGCGGGCCGCCGTCGACTCGGCCGAACTCCTGCACTCGCTCTCGCCCGCCGTGGCACGTGTGCGTGAGGGTGAGACGGTCCACGAGGTGCCGGTCGAGGCGCTACTTCCCGGCATGACGATCGACGTGCGCCCGGGCGATGCGATCGCCGCCGACGGCGAGGTGGTGGAGGGCTGCTCGGAAGTCGACCGCTCGCTGCTCACTGGCGAGGCACGTCCCGAGGCGGTCGCGCCGGGCGACCGCGTGCACGCGGGCACGATCAACGGCGGTTCGCCGCTGCGCGTGCGCGTGGAGCAGGCGGGAGAGGCGACCCGCGTGGGCCGGCTGATGCGCGAGGTCGAGCATGCCGCGGCCCGGCGCGCCCCGCTCGTGCTGCTGGCCGACCGCCTCTCGGGGGCGTTCGTGGGCGGTGTGCTGCTGCTGGCGGCGGCCACGTTCGCGATCTGGTCGCGGCTCGATCCCGCCATGGCCTTCGATCACGCCATCGCATTGCTGGTGGTGACCTGCCCGTGCGCGCTGGCGCTCGCCACGCCGCTCGCGGTGTCGGTGGCGATCGGCCAGGCGGCGCGGCGCGGCATCCTGGTCAAGGGCGGAGAGGCGCTGCAGCGCATGGCCCGGCCCTCGCTGCTGCTGCTCGACAAGACCGGCACGCTCACCGAGGGGCGCGCCACGCTGGTGCACTGGGACGGGCCGGATGCGGTGCGCGGCGCGGTGCTGGCGCTGGAGCACCACTCGCAGCACCCGCTCGCGCGCGCGTTCCGTGCCGCGTGGCCCGACGTGGAGCCCGGCTCGGCGAGCGAGGTGAGGCAGACGGCGGGCGGCGGCATCGAGGGCCTCGTGGGGGGCCGGCGCGTGACGGTCGGGACGCCGACCTTCGTGCGCGCGCGCCTGGCGGAACCGGAGTCCGCATCGCCCGTGTCCTACGCGGCGATGGAGACCGTGGCTTGGGTGGCGGTGGACGGCGAGCTCGTGGCCCGTGCGGGCTTCGAGGACGCCCTGCGCGGCGATGCGGCCGAGTCCCTCGCGGTGCTCCGTGCGCTCGGGTTCCGGGCGCGCATCCTCTCGGGCGATGCGCCGGGCGCCGTGGCGCGCGTGGCGGCGAGCCTCGGACTCACGCCAGAGGAGGCGCAGGGGGGCCGCACGCCCGAGGACAAGCTGGCGGCCGTCGAGGCGGCGTCGGCGGACGGCGACGTGGTGATGGTGGGCGACGGCGTGAATGACGCCGCGGCGATCGCGCGGGCCGGCGTGGGCGTGGGCATGCGCGGCGGTGCCGAGGCCTGCCTCGCCACCGCGGATGTGTTCCTGTCGCGCGAGGGCCTGGCGCCACTCGCCGAACTGGCGGCGGGCGCGCGTCGGACCATGCGCGTGATCCGGCTGAACATCGCGATCTCGCTCGTCTACAATCTGCTGGGCGCCGGTCTGGCCATGGCGGGGCGCATCGACCCGCTGGTCGCTGCGATCCTGATGCCGGTCAGCTCGATCGCGGTGGTGCTCATCGCGTGGCGCAGCCGGATGTTCCCCGCGGAGGCGAGATGAGCGTGATGTACGTGCTGGTGCCAGTCGCGCTGCTGCTCGTCGCGCTGGCGGTCGCCGCGTACGCGTGGGCGGCGCGCAGCGGGGCGTTCGATGACCTGGACACGCCGGCGGTGCGCGCCCTGCACGACGATCCCGCGGAGGCGCGCGTGGTCCGGCGCGGTGCGAGCGGGGAGCAGCGCCCGCGCTGAGCGAGCCGCGTCAGGCCGCCAGCCGCTTGGTCATCGACAGCATGTTGCGGCCCTCACGCGAGTCGTAGGCCACGTGGTCCATGATCGAATGGATCAGGTGCAGCCCCATGCCGCCCTCGGGCAGGTGCGCCGTGTCCGCGGGGTCGAACTCGAAGTGCGGCGTGAGCGGGCCCGTGTAGCGGCGCCCGCGATCGGTGACCTCGAACCGCACCACTCCGTCCGCGCTCTCGAACGCGACCTCGACGAGGTGCCCCGGTTCGAGCCGGTACGCGTGCCGGATGACGTTGTTGACTGCCTCCACCAATGCCAGTTCCACCAGTGCCGCAGCCCGCGACTCCAGTCCCGAAGCGGCGCAGAGGGCATGGAGCGCCCGCGCCAGCAGCTGCACCTGGTCGAGTCGGCTGTCGATGCGCAGTTCCACGCGTCGAGGGGAGGCCGGTGCGCTCACGCGGCCTTCCGTTCCAGCGCGAGCAGCGTGACGTCATCGGGGAACTCGCCCGCGCCGCTCCATGCGCGCAGCTCGCGCTCCACGCCCTCGACGCTCGCATCGAGCGGCTCGCTCGCACTGGCGCGCAGGGCGGCCTCGAAGCGCTCCACGCGGAACGGCTCGCGGCCGGGGCTCGGGCACTCGGTCACCCCATCGGAGTAGAGGAACAGCCGGTCGCCGGGCGCGAAGGCGAACGTCTCCTGCTCGAAGTCCATGCCGGGCAGCATCCCGATCGGGAACCCCGACGTGCCGAGCCGGGTGATCGTCTCGCCGCGCATGTGGAGCGGCGAGGGGTGGCCGCCCTGCGCGAGGGTGATGGCATCGGACTCGGCGTCGAGCAGTCCGTAGAGGATCGTGAAGTACTTCATCGAGTCCACATCGGCCTGGAACCGACCGTTCAGCTCGGCGAGCACTTCGGCAGGCGGCACCGGTTCGCTGCGGCCATCTGGCCGGGCCCGCGTGAGCAGGCCCTCGGGGGAGAGCATCTTGCTCAGGGAGAACGACAGCATGGCCGAGGACACGCCGTGACCCGCGACGTCGAGCAGGTAGAACGCCGTGTACCGACTGCCCAGCGCGTGCACGCCGAACACATCGCCGGCCACGAGGCTCGCCGGCAGCAGCCGCCAGGCCGATCGCACCGCGGGCCACTCGTGCCCGGGCGCGGGCAACAGCGTGCGCTGCAGCCCCGCCGCCGCCTCGAGGTCATGCCGCGCCGACTCGAGCGCCTGCGACAGCCGCTGACTGCGCTCGGCCAGATCGCTCTCGAGCTGCAGCATGCGTTCACCCGCACGCACGCGCGCGCGAAGCTCGTCGGCCTGGAAGGGTTTGACCATGAAATCGTCGGCGCCGGCCTCCATGCCCTCGACCAGCGAGGCCACGCCGCTGCGGCCGGTGAGCAGCACCACGTATGCGTATCCCGCGCCGCTCCTGGCGCGGATGCGGCGCGTGAGTTCGAGGCCGTCCGCACGCGGCATCATCCAGTCGCTGATCACCATGCGGAACGGCTGCCGCTCGAACAGCTCCCAGGCCTGCTCGCCATCCTCGGCCACCACCACCTCATGCCCCCACTGCGTGAGCGCGCGGGCGAGGATGAGCCGCAGCACCGGCTCGTCATCGGCCACCAGGATGCGCATGAGCGGACCTCGCTTGCCCTCGGGCGGGCGGCGGGATAGGGATAGCGGCACGAGTGGCCGAGCGAGTCGGCCTCCTCGGGTCAGTCTCGGATGGTGCGCGGCCGCCTTGAGCGCCGCAGATGCCGGGAAGGAGCGCGCTTGAGCCTCGGTCCGCAGGGCTTCTCCGACGACGACCGCTCGCGTCTCGCCGCCCAGGGGGTGGACGAGGCCGAGGCGGCGCGCCAGCTCGCGCTCCTGGCCAGTCCGCCGCCGCCGGTGCGGCTCGATCGCCCGTGCACGTCGGGCGACGGCATCCTGGCGCTGCCGACGGCGGCGCGGCCCGCCGCGCTGGCCGCGCATGCGCAGGCGGCACACGCGGGGCGCATCACCACGTTCGTGCCGGCCTCGGGGGCGGCGACGCGCATGTTCAAGGACCTGCTCGCCGCCGAGTCGTCGGAGGGCCCGCTCCTGCCGGCCGACGTGCGCGCGCGCGCGGCGCAGGGCGACGCCGCGGCCGGGGCGCTGGCGCAGTTCGCCGAATCGCTGCCCGCGTTCGCGTTCGCGGACGCGCTCGCGGCCCAGCTCGCGGCGCGGGGCCTCGATGCCGGGCGGGTCGTCCGCGAGGGCCCGTGGCGGGCGCTGCTCGAGGCACTGCTCTCCCCCGAAGGGCTCGACTACGCGCGGGCGCCCAAGGGGCTGCTCGCCTTCCATCGCGATCCGGACACCCCCGGCCGAACGCGCACCGCGTTCGAGGAGCATCTGCGTGAGGCGCTCGAGCTCGTGGGGGACGGCGCACGGCGTGCGCGGCTGCATCTCACGGTCTCACCGGAGCATCAGCGGGGATTCGAGTCGGTGCTCGCCGCCTCGCGCGCCGCGCTCGAGACCGGCGGTCGGGTGCTCGACGTCACGTTCTCGCAGCAGCAGCCCTCCACCGACACGCTGGCTGCGTCGCCCGCGGGCGGCCCGTTCCGCGATGCGCAGGGGGCGCTCGTGTTCCGGCCGGCCGGGCACGGTGCGCTGCTCGCCAACCTCGAGGCGCTGGCGGGCGATCTCGTGTTCATCAAGAACATCGACAACATCGCCGTGGACCGCGCCCGGGGCGAGGGCCTGGCGTGGGCCCGGCTGCTGCTGGGCCTGGTGGCGCAGTGGTCGGAGCAGGGGCACGCGCTCGTGCGTCGCCTGCGCGAGGGCGGCGATCCAGCGGCGATGGCCGAGGCGGCGGCATTCGTGCGCGAGCACCTCGGCGAGGCGCCCCCCGGGCAGGGCGATGCGCGCGCGTGGCTGCTGGCGCGGCTCGCGCGGCCATGGCGCGTGGCCGGCATGGTGGCCAACACCGGCGAGCCCGGTGGCGGCCCGTTCTGGGTGCTGGATGCGGCGGGCGAGCGGAGCGCGCAGATCGTCGAGAGCGCTCAGGTCGACGCCGGATCCGGCGAGCAGATGGCGCGGTTCCGCGGCGGGACGCACTTCAACCCCGTGTTCCTCGCCTGCGCGCTCCGGGACGCCGACGGACGCCCGTATCGGCTCACCGAGTTCGTCGACGAGCGTGCGGTGATCGTGACCCGCAAGTCGCATGGCGGGCGAGAGCTGCTGGCCCTCGAGCGACCGGGCCTCTGGAACGGGGCGATGGCGGGCTGGAACACGGTGTTCGTCGAAGTGCCGCTCGCCGTGTTCGATCCGGTGAAGACCGTGTTCGACCTGCTGCGGCCCGCGCATCAGGCGCACTGAAGCGCCCCGCTCAGGCTCCCAGCAGCAGCACGGCGCTGAGCGGGCCGGCCTCATAGTGCGTGAGCCCGTCGAGCGGTGCGGCGTCGTCTGGATCGGTCCAGTCGTGCGGGGCCTCGAGCGATGTGTCGGCGAGGCGCTTCCAGCCCGCGCCGCGCTCGGGCGCCGGCAGCTCGAGACGCGCCGCATCGCCGGCACCATTGACCCACAGCAGCAGGTCGGGCTCCTGCTCGAGCCCCACCAACTGCATGCCGAGCCGGCGCGAACTCGCGGACCAGTCCACATGCAGCGTGCGCTCGCCATGCCACAGCACGGTGCCGGGCCCGCTGCGGCGCGCGTCGAACCAGTCCCGGCGCCGCAGGCTCGGCATGCGGCGCCGGAGCTGCAGCAGCCCGCGCACGAACCGCTGGAACGCGTCGCGCTCGGGGTCCTCGCCCCAGTCGTACCAGTAGCCCGGGGAGTCCTGGCACCACGGGTTGTTGTTGCCATGCTGCGTGCGCAGCCGGTCGTCGCCGTACAGCCACAGCACCGGGCCCTGCGAGACGAGCTGTGTGAGCGCGAGGTTGCGCACCTGCCGGCGGCGCAGTGCGCGGGTGTGCGGGTCCGTGGTCACGCCCTCATGGCCGCAGTTCCAGCTGTCGTTGTCGTCGGCCCCGTCGCGACCATCCTCGCCGTTGGCCATGTTGTGCTTGCGGTCGTGGCTCACGAGATCGGCGAGCGTGAAGCCGTCATGCGAGGTGAGGAAGTTGACGCTGTGCGCCGAGCGCCGCGCCGGCGCGTACAGGTCGCTCGAGCCCGCGATCCGCGTGGCGAGCGGCCCCACCGAGGAGGTGCCCTTCCAGAACCGGCGCACGTCGTCGCGGAACCGGCCGTTCAGCTCGGCCCAACGGCCGTGGTGCGGGAAGCGTCCCACCTGGTAGAGCCCTGCGGCATCCCACGCCTCGGCGATCAGCTTGCAGTGCGCGAGCCGCGGATCCGTGGCGATGCGGCGCGTGAGCGGCGGATCGGCCATCTCGGCGCCGTGCACGTCGCGGGTGAGTGCGCTGGCGATGTCGAAACGGAAGCCGTCCACGCGCAGCACCGTCGCCCAGTGCACGAGCGCCTCGACGATCAGATCGGAGCAGACGGCGCTCTGGCAGGCCACCGTGTGCCCGCATCCGGTCGTGTCGAGGTCGCGGCCGTCGTCGCGGAGCAGGTAGTAGCCGGGCCGGTCGAAGCCGCGCCAACTGCGGGGACGGCCGCGTCCGCCCTCGCCCGTGTGGTTGAACACCACGTCCACGATCACCTCGAGCGAGACGGCATGGCAGGCGCGTACGAGCTGGCGGAACTCATCGAGTGCACCCTGCGCCGTGCCTGCGGTGCTGTAGCCCGTCTTGACGGCGAAGAACGACAGCGGGTCATAGCCCCACACATTGAGCAGGGGCTCGCCGGTGAGCGGGTTCTTGCGCGGGTTGGCAGACTCGTCGAACTCGGCGACCGGCAGGAGCTGGATCGCGGTGACGCCCAGGTCCACCAATCGCGGCAGCACCTCGATGAGTCCGCGATAGGTGCCGGGGTGAGCCACCCCGCTCGAGGGGTGGCGCGTGAATGCGCGCACGTGCGTCTCGTGGATCACGGTGTCGGCGAGCGCGGTGCCGGGGTGGCGGTCGTCGCCCCAGTCGAACGCGAGGTCGGCCACCTGTGAGCGCAGCTCCCGGCCGCCGGGCGTGCGCTCGCCCCACGTCTCGCCGCCCGCGACGAGCGGGGCGTACGGGTCGAGCAGCAGCGCGTCCGGATCGAATCCGGTGCGCGGGCTCCGCGGGCCATCGACGCGCCAACCGTACTCGAGGCCGGCCGCAGCGCCCGGCACATGCACGCGCCAATGGGCGCCGTCGCGATGTGTGGCCGGATCGAGCACGATCGCGCGTGCGGGCCGGCCGCCAGGCTCGTGGAGCTGGAGCGTGACCGCGGTGGCCTCGGGAGCATGGACGGCGAAGGTCACGCCGTCGCCTTCGAGATGCGGTCCCAGTCGGCTCACGCGCGGCAGACTAACGGCGGGCGAAGCGCCGGGCCAGCGGCTCGCGTCCGGTCACTGCACGCGGGCGATGCGCGCGTGGCGCTCGCCGTCCCGCGTCACGAGGCGTGCCAGGTACACGCCCGGCGCCACGGCTCGACCGTGCGCATCGCGTCCGTCCCATCGCACCACGTGCGCCCCGGCAGCGTGCGGACCCGCAGCGAGCGCAACCACTTCACGGCCCGCGAGGTCGTGCAGCGTCAACCGCGCCTCACCGGCGGCCGGCAGCAGATAGCGCAGTGTCACCACGCCGGCCGCAGGGTTGGGGGAGGGCGCCGAGAGCGCGAGCGCGGACCCGCCAACCCGCGGCGGTGCATCGAGCGCGCCCGCGGGGGAGAGCACGAGCAGTCCCATCGCCGGCAGCTGCAGCTCGACCGACTGGTTGAATCCGTCCGCCGCGATCGGATCCGCGAGCAGCACGCCGCTGTTCACGGGGCCCCCGCCCATGTACGCCGGATCCTGGCTGTTCACGCGTTCGCTCCACGCACCGGCGACGGGCAGCCCGACGCGCACGGTGAGCGGACTGTTGGCGAACGATGCGATCACCATCACCGAGTTGCCCGAGCCATCGAACCGGCGGAAGGCGAGCCAGTTGGCGGCCTCGTCCACCCGCGACACGTACACGCTGCTGGAGGCGCGCAGCGGCGACAGCGTGCGCCGAAGGGCGATCATCGCCTGGTGGTACGCGTAGATGCCGGCGTAGGTCGTGCGCTTGCTCCAGTCGATCCGATTGCCGGCATCGACGCCGAAGTCGGCATCCTCCAGCCACTCGTCACCCTGCAGCATCGCCGGCACGCCGGGCGCGGTGAACAGCAGGCCGGTGGCGAGCTTCATGCGGCCCCGGGCGAAGGCATCGTCGTGAGGAGCGGTGGTGTCGATCGTGCGGACCAGCCGCTGGCCGCCGCTCGAGGGCCATGCTTCGTCGTGGAGCTGGAAGTAGTTGAGTGCGCGGCGGCCGCTGATCGATGTGCCGCTGCCGAGCAGCGCCGAGCGCACGGCGTTCATGCTCGGGTCGCCGAGTCCCGCGGCCAGGATCGCACCGCGCAGCGCGTCGCGGAACTGCATGTGGTACTGGCCGTCGAATCCCGCGCCGCCGCCCGCCGTGGCCGATGAGATCGCCGCATCGTTCGGGAGCTGTTCGGCGATCACGTATGCCTCGCCGCGACGGCGGTCGATCTCGTCGTTCATGCGCTGCATGAGCGACCAGCCCGCCGCGGCCTGCGCGCCGATGTCCATGTACGCGGTCGCGTCCATCCGGAAGCCGTCGAGGCGGTACTCCTCCAGCCACATCAGGGCACTGTGCACGAAGTAGTCGCGCACCTCGGCGCGGTCGAAGTCGGCCTGTGCGCCCCACGGGGTGTCGATCGCGGGCGAATCGAAGTACTGC
>CADEFY010000064.1 GCA_902826705.1 uncultured bacterium | reverse complement strand
CGTGCCCGCGCGATGGGCGAGCGTCGCGAGCGCGTGGCGCAGGAACGCCCGCGTGGCAGGGTCCGTGGGCGAGAGATCGCTCATGTGTGGTCGCTCCGCGAAGGGATCAGTGGAAGGAGAACTTGACGGGGACGGCGACCCAGACCGCGACGGGCTTGCCCTCGCTGAGGGCAGGCTTGAACTTCCATCGCCTCACCGCCGCGACGGCCGCGTCGTCCAGCCCGGGGATGGACTTGGTCACCTTCACATCGACCACCTCCCCTTGCCTTCCGCCCAGCGCCTGCACCACCACGGTCCCTTCCAGCCGCTTCTCGCGCATCTCCGCGCTGTACACTGGCGGAACCCGTTCAAGCGCCTCGGGAAGCTCCTCCACGTACTGATACTCGCCGAGCCCCGGCGTCCGCGGCGCCACCGGAGCTGGGATCTGCGTCTCGGTTGACTTCGAAGCCAGCCGGAACCAACGGTCCTCCTTGGTCGGCTCGCCCTGCAGCTCGCGAGCGAACGCGATCGACATCGTGTCTTCGGATGTCCGCTGCAGACGCACGACGCTTCCGTGCTGCGCCCAGCTCGAGCCATTCACCGGCGTCGGGCGTATGAGCGCGACCACCGTCGGGCCCTCGGCGAATCCGACCGCTTCGAAGGCCCCAGCCGTCACGATCCGCACGGACCGGGCACCCGCCCCACGAGTGATCATGAACACGCTGCGTGGGTCCGCCTCGGAACGCCAACTGCCATGGACGTCGCTGACGAACGCGCCCGGCTGTGCGAGCGACAGGGTCGAGATCGCGCCGCTCATGATCGCGACCAGCACACCTCGTTCCCACGGACTCATGCGCGCGCCCCGCATCGCCGATGCCCTCCGCGGCCCCTCGATACGAGGGGAACCGCATCGCCGAGCCTAGGGCTCCGCCGGTGGCGCGGCAATGGCAGCTCGCGTCACCGCGCGGGCCCCATCACCTCAGCTTCCGCCGCACCTCCGCCGCGCGCCGCTCGCTGGCCTCCACGCGCGTGCCGTCTTTGAGTCGCAACACCAGCACGCCATCCTCGGCGCCGTAGCTCTCGATCGCGTGCATGTTCACCAGCGCGCCGCGATGCACGCGCACGAACTGGCCCTCGGGCAGGCGCTGTTCCAGCTCCTGCAGCGTGTAGTCGACCAGGAACTCCCTGCCCTCCGAACGCGCCAGCACGAGCCGGTCGCGCGAGAACACGATGGGCACCTGGTCCAGGTCGAGCAGCTTGACCTCGCGGCGGTGGCGCACCGGCAGCCGGTGCAACGGAGCATGCGACGCCTCGCGCAGCGGCTCGGCGTCGAGCGCCTCGCGGACTGCGGCAGCGTTGCCCGATCGCTTGGCGCCCATCTGCGCTTCGCGCGTCACGCGCTGCACGGTCTCATCGAGCCGGTCGCGGCGGATCGGCTTGAGCACGTAGTCGAGCGCCGCCAGCTCGAACGCCTCGATCGCATGCTGGTCGTACGCGGTGACGAACACCACGATCGGCGCGTCGTCGCCCTTCAGGTGGCGCGCGACCTCGAGGCCGGACAGGTCGGGCATGTGGATGTCGAGGAACACGGCATCGGGCTTGGCCTTGGCCACCATCGCCAGCGCCTCGCCACCGCCCTTGGCCACGCCCACGACTTCGACGTGCTCATGCTCCGACAGCAGCTTCTCCAGGAACTGCCTCGCTCGCGGCTCGTCATCCGCCAGCACGACTCGCAGTCGCTCCATCCCCGTCACGCGGTTCCCCCGTTCATGGCCGGCCAGCGCATGCGGACGACGAAACCGCCGTCCTCGCGCCGGCCCGATGTGACGCACGCCTCGATCCCGGCGAACCGGCGCACGCGTTGTTCCAGGTTCTCCAGCCCCACTCCCAGACCCGGGCCGCCCTGGCCGTTCTTCACTCCGTCGTCGCCGAACTCCATCTCGAACCACCCGTCCCGCACGCGCGCATCGAGCGTCATGCGAAGCGACGCCTGACCACCGGCGATCCCGTGCTTGAGGCTGTTCTCCACAAGCGGCTGCAGCACCAGTGGCGGGACCGACGTCGACAGCAGCGCGGGCTCGCCGCGGAATCGGAAGTGCAGCGGGTTCTCATAGCGCTCGCGCCCCACCCCGAGGTAGTCCTCGACGAACGCGATCTCGTCGGACAGCAGTGCCGCCGGCCGCTTCCCGGCCTCCACCGTGTAGCGCAGCATGTCGGCGAGCCGCCCCGTGAACCGAGAGGCGGCCATGGGATCGGTCTCGATCAGGTACGCGAGCGCGTTGAGAGCATTGAACAGGAAGTGCGGCTGCACCTGCGCCTGCAACGCACGCAGCTCCGCGAGCGTGGCCGCTTCGCGCATCTCCACGGCGCTGCGCTCGGCGGCCGCCCGCTGTTCGGCGAGCGCCAGGTTCTCCAGCCGGATGCCCGCCTGCCGCAACAGCGGCTGCACGGCGCTGCGGGCGTGCTCCGGGATCTCGTCGCGGTGCACCACGCGTGGCGCGCCCTCTTCGGGCCACTCGAGCGCCACGGCGTGACGAAGGCCCTTCTCGAGCCCCTGCTCCACCGCGGCCACGACCTCGCGGCGGTCGAGCGCGGACAGCAGATCACGGCCCGCGTCATCGAGTGCGCGCCGCAACGCCTCCGGGTCGCGGCCGTAGATGCGATCGATCGTGGTCTGCACGCTGCGCCGCACGGGTTCGAACGCGAACGCCAGGACCAGCGCGGCGATGACATTGAAGAGCAGTGTCTGCTCGCCGGTGAGCCGCGCGAAGAAGCGCTGCCCCGTGAACACGACCCCCAGGTAGAGGATCGCGAGGATCCCCGACAGCAGCGCGTAGGGCAGGCCGCCCACGATGAGCCGGCGCGGATCGAACAGCGGGTCGTCGGCGATCAGGTAGGCGATCAGGAACGGCGATGACAGCCACGCGATCAGGATCACCGTGATCAGCACCTGCTGCCCTTGCACCGGCAACAGCGCCTGGAAGCGCGGATCGGCCGCGAGCACGTTGAGCGAGGCGCCCACGAACAACGCGAACGCCACCAGCAGCGCCAGCACGCGCTGCGTCGTGGTCGGCCGCCAGTCGGGGCCTGTTCGCGAATAGCGCTCGATGAGCGACGCGATGCCCAGGAGGAACGCCGCCGCCTGGTACCAGTTGTAGACGCGGTCGCCCAGGGACTGTTCCCAGCCGCGCAGCGCCACGAAGAGCATGACGGGCGTGGCGTAGGCGAGCACGGTCACCCAGAACCAGGGGCTGCGCACGCGGCGGCCGGCGCTCCAGCGCGGCCGGGGGAACACCGACATGAAGTGCACGAAGCTCGCGGGATACAACCAACCGAACCACTCATACACGCGCAGATACACGCGGAACGCATGGCCCGGCTCGACCTGCGGGTACTGGAAGAGCGAGTAGATGACCGAGAGGCCCTCGAGTGTGGCGAACCACAGGAACACCCACGCGGTCGGCAGGTCGGGGCGGCGCCACACGAGCAGGAACGCCACGAGCGGCGCGGCGATGACCGCGATGATCGGGTACGTGTAGAGACGCAGCCGCTGCCACGCGCCGAGCTGCACGGGGGGGACGTCGAGCGTGTGCAGCACGCCGCGGCGCTCGAGCACGAGCACGAACGTCTCGCGCGGCCAGCCGCGTGCGCGCAGCTGGGCGCGCTGCGTGGAGTCGGCGATCGCCATGCCGTCCACCGAGACCAGCACGTCGCCCGGCTGCAGCAACCCTTCGGCCGGCGGCCCGACGATGCGCTCCACGATGCCGCCCCGGGACACCGAGGCGCCGAGGCGCTGATAGGGCGTGTGCGTGAGGAAGCGCGGCAGTGCGAACGCGATGGCGATCAACACGGCCGCCACCGCCAGCGCGCGCCAGGCGACCAGTCGGGAGATCACATGGGACCTTGGCACCCACGCGGCTCGCAGCCACCGCGACGTTCGCGCGAGCCGCGGCCCGGACGGTCGACCCGTGGGCGCTCGCCAGAGTATCGCGGCCCCGGCCTCGGCGCCGCGTCGCGGCCACGACGAGCGCGGGCGGCCTTGCGCCGAACGCTCGCCGGCGCCGGGCCGGTGCGGTGCGGCTGTCCGGGAAGCGCAAAGATGCGCCCCGCACGGGGATGCGACCTCGGGCCCGATGCGTATACCGGGTGCGACTGGAGCGCGGCGGTGGCATACTGCGCCCCGGTTTCCGCTGGGAGCGCTCTCCCTCGTCCTCGTCTTCGGAGGTCCGCACTTGTCCATCGTCCGCCGCGCGGCTGGCCTGCTGGGTCTTGTCGCGCTCGCCCTGGCTCCCCTCGTCCATGCGCAGTCCGCGCCGCGCTCTGCCGCGGCCAAGCCGGCCGCGGCCCCTCCCGCGACGTCCAAGCCGGCCGCCACGCCGGCGGCCAAGGCGCCCGCCGAGGACGACGCGATCGACCAGGTCGCCGCCACGATCGACGACGAGATCATCCTCGCGAGCGAGGTCGAAGAGCAGCTCTACATCGCGATCCAGCGCGCCGGCGGCCGGCCCGACGAGGCGCAGCTCGACACGCTCCGGCACCGCATCCTCGACCAGATGATCGACGAGCGCCTCATCATCGCCGAGGCCAAGCGGCAGGGCATCACGGTCAGCAACGCCGAGATCGACAAGCAGGTCGATGCGGCGATCGACGACGTCAAGCAGCGGCTGGGCAGTGAGGCGGCCTATGCCGAGCAGCTCAAGCGCGAGAACACCACCGAGGCGCGCCTGCGCGACCGCTACCGCGGCGAGCTGCAGCGCCAGATGATGGGCCAGCGCCTCGTGCAGAAGCAGATCCCGCGCAAGCCGGTGCCTGCCAAGGAGGCCGAGGCCTATTTCGCCGCGCACAAGGACCGCTTCCCCAAGGTGCCGGGTGAGGTGCGGTTGGCCGTGATCCAGCTGCCGCCCACGGCGGACTCGGTGGCCATGGCCGCGGGGCGGCGCAAGGCCGCGGACGCGCGCGCGCGCATCCTCAAGGGCGAGCGGTTCGCCAAGGTGGCGGCCGAGGTGTCCGACGACAAGTCCAGCGCCCAGTCGGGCGGAGACCTCGGGTTCTTCGGCCGCGGTCGCATGGAGCCCAACCTCGAGAAGACGGCGTTCTCCCTCAAGGACGGCGATCTGTCGCAGCCCGTGCAGACGCCCTACGGCTGGCATCTCGTGCAGCCGATCGAGCGCGACACGCTCAAGTCGGTGGCCGGGCGTGATTCGATCGGGCCCGACGGCAAGCCGTGGGTCGAGGTGCACGCACGCCACATCCTGGTGCGCGTGGCGCCCACCGAGGCCGACATCGAGCGTGCGAGGGCGCAGATCACGCGCGTGCGCGAGGAGGCGATCAAGGGCACGCCCTGGGCCACGCTCGTGCGCCGCTACTCGCGCTTCGAGGGCGAAGTGGGCGAAGACGGGGACCTCGGGTTCCTGTCCCTCGCCGGCCTGCAGCCCAACATCCGCGCCGGCGTCGATTCGCTCGAGGTGGGACAGGTGAGCGAGGTGCTCACCAACCCCGCGGGATTCAATCTGTTCAAGCTCACCGATCGCCGGCCCGAGCGCGAGTACACGATCGAGGAGATCCGCGAGGAACTCCCCGAAGCCGTCGCGCAGCTGCAGTTCCGCGAGAAGATGGACGCCTGGGTCAAGACCCTTCGGGGCAAGGCGCGCATCGAGATGAAGCTCTAGGCCCGAACCGACCCGGCCCAGATGCCGTCGCCGCGCACGGACGCGCGGAGGAGGCCCGATGATCCAGTTCGATCACGTGACCAAGCGCTACGGAGAGCGGCTCGCGCTCGACGACGTGTCGTGGAGCATGGACGAAGGCGAGTGCGTCAGCGTGCTCGGCCACAGTGCCGCGGGCAAGACCACGCTGCTCAAGCTGATCACCCACGAAGTGCAGCCCACCACGGGCACCGTGCGCGTGGGCACGTTCACGGGCGGGCGGCTGTCGCGCACCACGCGCGCGCTCCTGCGCCGCACGATCGGCGTGGTGTACGAGGACTTCCGGCTGCTCGCCGACCGCAGCGTGTTCGAGAACGTCGCGCTGGCCGTGCGCATCTCGGGCCACTTCGCCGACAGCGAGGTGGTGCCGCGCACGCTGCACGCGCTCCAGGAAGTGGGCCTGCACGACGAGCAGGCCAAGCTGCCGCAGGAGCTGTCGTTCGGGCAGCGCCAGCGGTGCGCGATCGCCCGCGCCATCGTCAATCGCCCTGCGGTGATCCTCGCCGACGAACCCACGGGCGCGCTGGAGCCGCGCAGCGCGAGCGAGGTGCTGGCGCTGCTGCTGCGCATCCATCGCGAAGGCGCCGCGCTCCTCGTGGGCACCACGCGCCCCGAAGTGGCCGAGGCCCTGCCCGGTCGGCGCTTCGAGCTCGAGGAGGGCCGCTTGCGCGAGACGGGCACCTCGCGCGGATCGCTCGCGCCGCTCGGCGGCGGCCTCGCGGGAGGCCGGTGATGCAGGTCTTCTTCCTGCGCGAAGCGTGGCGGTCTCTCAATGCGCATCGCGGACTGGCCATGACCGCGATCGTATCGCTCACCGCCGCGCTCACGCTGTGCGGCGTGTTCCTGCTGCTTTCCTTCAACGCCGACCGCACGATGCGGGCGGTGGGCGACCGCCGCGAGATGGTGCTGTATCTGCGCGACGAGGTGTCGGACGCCGAGGTGCAGGCGCTGCAGCAGCGGCTGCACGACCTGTACGGCACCACCACGTTCGTGAGCCGCGCCCAGGCGTGGGAGGAGTTCAGCGAGCAGATCGGCGACCCCGACCTGCTCGAGGCCGTGGACACCAACCCCCTGCCCGCGTCGGTGAGGCTCAAGCTCAAGCCGGAGCTCATGGGCTATGCCGAGACCGAGAAGGTGGCGCGCAGTGTGCGCGAGTTCCCCGAGGTCGAGGACGTGCGGTACGGCGCCGAGTGGGTGCAGCGGCTCGACGCGATCACCGAGGGCCTCAAGCGCATCGCACTGGTGCTGGGTCTCGTCGTGGCGCTCGCCATCGTGCTGGTGCTGCACAACACGCTGCGGCTCACGGTGCTCGCACGACGGCCGCAGGTCGAGATCATGTCGCGGCTGGGCGCACGCGACGGGTTCATCGCCACGCCGTTCGTGATCGAGGGGTTCATGGTCACCGTGTTCGCGGCGCTCGTGTCGCTCGCGATCGTGGCCGGCCTGCACCAGGTGGTGGCGATGCGCGTCTCGGGCCTGGTGTTCCTGCCGCCCGTCTGGATGCTGGCGTTCGTCGGTGGGGCCGGCGTACTGGCGTGGGCGGCTGGCAGCATCGCCGTCACCCGCGTGCTGCGAGCCGTCGGGCCCTGAGCATGATGCGCACGCCTCGCACGGCCTGGCTGCAGCGTGTGATCGGCGCCGCGGCGCTCGTCGCGCTCGCGGCCCTGCCTGCGCCGGGGCCGCGCCAATCGCCCTGGGGTGCCTCGCCCGCGGCGGCACAGGACAGTCTCGAGCAGGCGGAGCGCCGCCGGCTGGAGCAGGTCAACCGCGAGGCTGCCGAGAAGCGGGCGGCCGCCGGCCGGATGAAAGTGCAGGAGAACAAGGCGGTCGGGCAGCTGCGCCGCACCGAGCGCGACCTGCGCCGCACGCGCGACCGGCTGCGCAAGCTGCAGCAGCGCCAGCGCCAGATCGACAACCAGCTCGAGGTCACGCGCGCCAACCTGGAGCGCAGCGTGCAGTCGCTGGGGCGCCAGAAGCGCCGCCTCGTCGAGCGCCTGCGCGCCAGCTACAAGTACGGGCCGGCACGCGAGCTCGAGGTGCTGCTCTCCACGCAGTCGTTCGCCCAACTGCTCACGCGCTGGGACTTCCTCACCATGGTGGCGCAGCAGGACCGCATCCTGCTCGAGAGCGTGCGCGCTGAGAAGGAGCAGGTGGAGGCGGACAAGCAGCTGCTCGAGACCAATCTCACGCAGGTCGAGCGCAACACCAAGCTCACCGACCGGGAACAAGCCAACCTGTCGCAGTTGCGCACCCGCCGCGCCGGCGATGTGAAGTCGATCCAGACCCAGCGTCAGGCCTACGAGGCGGCTGCCGCCGAGCTCGAGCGCACGGCGCGCCGCATCCAGGCGCTGCTCGCACGGCTCGAGCGGCAGCGGCGCGAGGAGTCGGCGCGCGCCCGCGAGCAGGGCCGCGACCCGCAGCCCTACAGCGGCGAGTTCGCCAAGGGCCAGGGCGCACTCGACTGGCCGGTGCGCGGCGAGGTGGTGGGCCGGTTCGGCATCAACACGCATCCGCGCTTCGGCACGCAGATCCACAACGACGGCATCGACATCTCGGCGCCGGTCGGCACTGCGGTGCGCGCCGTCGCCAAGGGCCGCGTCGACTTCGCGAGCGACGACTACGAGGGCGTGGGCGGCATGATCGTGCTCAACCACGGCGATGGCTACTACACGCTCTATTCGCACCTCTCGCAGGTCGCCGTGCGCAATGCGCAGGAGGTGGCACCGGGCGAGACCATCGGGCGCGTGGGCGAGGAGGGCTCGCTCAAGGGCCCCGTGCTGCACTTCGAAGTGCGCAAGGGCAGTGCGGCGCAGAACCCCGAATCCTGGCTGCGCTGACCCCCGCTCGCGGGGCGGCATGGTAGATTCGCGCCTCGCCCCCGCTGCGCCCCGCTCGTGCGCGGAGATCCCCCATGCCCGTCGTGCCCCTTGCTGGACTGCTCGGCCAGAGTGAGGTCAGTCGCTTCCTGAGACAGGTCGTGGCCAGCGGCCGTTACGGCAACGCCTACCTGCTGCACGGTCCCGCCGGCGTCGGCAAGGGCACCGCGGCGCTCGCGTTCGCGCGTGCCGCCCTCTGCGATCACGTGCCCGGCGCGGCGCCACGTGAGGCGGGGCTGTTCGATGCACCGGCGCTGCCGATCCCGGCCCCCGGCGACGACGCCTGCGGGGCCTGCGAAGCCTGCCGCAAGTCCGCCCAGCTGATCCACCCCGACCTCAAGCTGGTGTTCACCGTCTCGGGTTCCGAGAAGGACGTGCAGGACAGCGAAGAGGGCGCCATCGTCGGGACCTTCGACGGGCTCCGTCAGGACCCGCTGTTCGTGTTCCAGTACGACAAGGCCGCTTCGATCCGCATGTTCCAGACGCGCGCGCTTCAGCGCGAACTGGCCTACCGGCCGTTCGAGGCCTCCCGCCGCGTCGTGGTGGTGCGTGACTGCGATCGCATGCGCGAGGATCAGTACTCGACGCTGCTCAAGGCGATCGAGGAGCCTGGCGCCAACACGCTCTGGGTGCTCACCACGTCGCGCCTCGCGCGCGTCCCCGCCACGATCCGCTCGCGCTGCCAACGCGTGCGGCTCATGCCGCTGACCGAAGCCGCGATCCGCGGCGTGCTCGAACGGGACGCAGGCGTGTCCGCGCAGGAGTCGCGGTTGCTCGCGGCCCTCAGCAACGGCTCGCTGGCACACGCGCTCGTGCAGCGCGGGGTGCAGCCCTCGCTCGAGCGCGACGCGGCGATGGCGCTGCTCGAGCCGGCCCGCCGAGGCGACGCGACGGCGCTCTGGAAGGCCGTGCAACAGGCCGCAGGATTCGGCCGCACCAGTCGCGAGAAGCTGCGCCGGCTGATCGAGCACCAGCAGTTGTGGCTGCGCGACCTGCTTCGCCTGCGCTACGGCGCCAGCGAGGACCACCTGGTGCACCGAGACCGGGTGGCGGCGCTGCGCGCCGAGGCCGCGGTCACCGATGCGCAGGAGGTGCGGCGCCGGCTGCTCGTGCTCGAGGAGGCGATCCGTGCGATCGACGGCAACGTGAGCGTGGATCTGACGCTGTTCTCCACCCTGTCGCGCGTGGCCGGTCGCCGCGTCGGCGAACGCGCGTGGCCACCGCACGCCGCCGGCCGGGCCGCGGTCTGACGCCATGTGGTTCCGCTCCGACCGCCTGCTGGTGTCGGTGCCCGCCATCGTGCTGGTCGGCGGCGCGATCATCTGCGCGTTCGACTACGCCAACTCGCGCTACCTCATGCGCCAGGACATCGGGCAGCAGAGCACGCGCGCGCTGGGCGGCATGGCGGCGGGGGTCGCGCAGTTCGTCTCACGCATCGATGCCGGCGACGCCGCCGGCCGCGGCTCGCAGGCGCTGGCCGAACTCGCCCGCCTGCGTCTCGCCGACCGTGTGACGGTCGTGGACTCCACCGGCCGGGTCCTGCTGGTGCACGAGCCGGCGGCCGCACCGGGCGCGCCTTCGCTCTCCGTGCCGGCCACCGAGGCCGCCGCCGCGCACCTGCGTCCGGGCGCCCCACGCAGCGCCATCTCGGCCGACGCGCAGATGAGCGCGCTGGCGCCACTGCAAGGGGGCTGGCATGGCGCTCCCGCTTTCCTGCTGCTGCAGCGAGACGCCACACCCAGTCTGGCGCGCGTCGACCAGCTCCTCGGGCGCGAGTGGATGTTCAACATGGTGCTGGTGGTGGTCGTGAGCGCGATGATGGCCCTGCTGCTGCGCGGCCGTCTGCTGCTCCCCACCAGCCGCCTCGCCGCCACCGCAGAGCGCATCGCCGCCGGGGACCGCTCGGCGCGTGTCGGCATGACCGGGAACAACGAGGTCGCGCGCGCCGCGCAGGCGTTCGACCGCATGGCCGACAAGATCGCGGCCACCGAGCAGGCACTCGAGGCCGAGCGGCGCAAGGTGGCCGCGGTGCTCGAGAATCTGCCGGTGAGCGTCGTGATGGTGGACCGCGACACGCGCAGCGTGCTGTTCGCCAACGAGAAGTGGCGCGAGCTGTTCGAGGTCGACGTGGTGCCGGGCGAGGACGTGGTCGAGAAGCTGCGGCCCGCTCGCCGCGAGCGTCTTGACGGTTCACCGGTGGCCGTGGAGGAACTGGCCACGCCGCAGGTGCTGCGCACCGGGCGTGCCGCCACCGTGAGCGACCTGGTGCATGTGCGCTCGGACGGAGTCCGCATCCCGCACGTCGTGCATGCCATGCCCGTGCGACTCGGCGAAGGTCGCGACTTCGATGCCGTGATCGCGGTGACGCTCGACCGCCGCGAGCTGGTCGCACTGCTCGACGAGGTCCGCTCGTGGGAACGACGCTACGAGAAGGTGGCCGCGGCCACGGGCCAGATCGTGTTCGAGTGGGACCTGGTGCGCCGCACCGTGCGCCGCAGCGGCAGCTCGGTGGAGGTGATCGGGCACGAGGCGTTCCCGGACATCGACACGGAGTGGGCGTACTGGCTCGAGCATGTGCACCCCGAGGACCGCGAGGGCGTGAGCCAGTATCTGCAGCGCGTGCTGCAGACCGGTGAGTCCTTTGACGAGGAGTACCGGTTCCGTCACGGCCGCGGGCACTGGATCATCCTCCGCGACCGCGGCTTCTTCGAGTGCGAGAACGGCCGCCCGGTGCGCATGTACGGCACCATGGATGACATCACCGAGCAGCGCGCGCTCGAGGAGCAGCTGCGGCAGGCCCAGAAGATGGAGACCGTGGGCACGCTCGCAGGCGGCATCGCCCACGACTTCAACAACGCCCTGACGGGCGTGATCGGCCACCTCGACCTGGTGGCCGACGACATCGACGGCGCCGACCCGCGCGCGCAGCACATCCGCATCGCACGCCAGGCCGCGCAGCGCTGCGCCGAACTGACGCGCGGGCTGCTGGCGTTCAGCCGTCAGCTCGAGAGCCATCCCAAGCCCACGGACCTCGGCGAGCTGGTGAGGGAGTCGGTGGATCTGCTGCGGCACATGCTGCCGAGCAACGTGCGGCTCGAGGTCGATGCCGACCCCGGGCTGCCGTTGGCCCTGGTCGATCCGGTGCAGGTGCAGCAGGTGCTGGTCAATCTCTGCATCAACGCCCGCGATGCCATGCCCCGGGGGGGTGCCATCTCCCTGAGTGTGAGCGCCATCGACGTCGACGTGCCCTCGGCCCAGCACGCCGACGCACGCGCGGGCCGGCACCTGCAGATCTCGGTGCACGACACCGGCTGCGGGATCACGCCGGACATCCTCCCGCGGATCTTCGAGCCGTTCTTCACCACCAAACCGGTCGGCGAGGGCACGGGACTCGGATTGGCGATGGCCTACGGCATCGTACGCGAGCATCAGGGCTGGATCG
>CADEFY010000063.1 GCA_902826705.1 uncultured bacterium | reverse complement strand
CGAGCGCTTCGAGCAGCACACGACCGATCCGAGCTGCGCGGCCTGTCACCGCCTGCTCGATCCGATCGGCTTCGGCTTCGAGCACTACGACGGCATCGGAGCGTGGCGCGAACAGGACGGCGGTGGCGTCGTGGATGCGAGCGGCACGGTGATCACCGGCGACGGCGAGGTCCCGTTCGACGGCGTGCCCGAGCTCGCGTCGTGGCTCGCCGACAGCCCGCAGGTGCGCGGCTGCGTGGTCAGGCAGTGGTTCACGTGGGCGCACGGTCGCGCGCCGGAATCTGCGGATGTCTGTAGCACCGACGCGCTCGTCGACGCGTTCGCGGTTGCCGACGGTGACGTGCGCGACCTCTTGGTCGCGCTGACCCAGACGAGCTCCTTCTACTTCCGCGTGGCGGGCGAGTAACGATCATGCGAGCCATGCCCCGACGAACGTTCTTGCGCGGTGCCGGTGGTGTCTGCGTCGGGTTGCCGTTCCTGTCCGCGATGGAGAGCCGAGGCGGAGGCGCAGCGGATCCGAAGCGATTCGTCGTGTTCTTCACGAACAACGGTACGGTCGCGTCGGCGTGGACGCCCACCGGAACCGAGCACGACTTCACGCTCGGGCCCATCCTCGCCCCGCTCGCGCCGTATCAGGACGAGCTGCTCGTGCTCTCGCCGCACTGGATGGCGATCCCCAAGCTGGTCGGGTTCGCCGCAGGCGCGCGCATGCGCACGCTGCCCGCCTACCTCGAGCTGCAGTCGGGCGCATGGAGCCCCGGGCAGTTCGAGGCGGCGGTGCGCGGCGCGCTCACGCCGGCCACGCGCGGCGTGTACCTGAACACGCCCAACAACCCGACCGGCGTGGTCGTGTCGCGCGAGCACCTCGAGGCGCTGGCACGCGTGGCGATCGAGCGCGACCTGTTCGTGGTCAGCGATGAGGCCTACGAGCACCTGCTCTATGACGGCGCCGAGCATGTGTCGATCGCCTCGCTGCCCGGCATGGCCGAGCGCACGGTGAGCGTGTTCACGTTCTCGAAGAGCTACGCCATGACCGGCTGGCGGATCGGATACGTGGTCTCGCCGCCCGCCCTACGCGGCGTGATGGGCCCGCTGCTCGCGTTCTACACCACGCATGGCGTGTTCCCCGCGGCACAGCTCGCCGCGCGCGAGGCCGTGACGGCGTCGCAGGCCTGCGTGGCGCAGATGCGCGAGGCCTACCTCGCGCGCCGCGGGCTGCTGCTGACCGGGCTCGCCGGGGTGCCCGGCGTGCGCGTGCCCAGCCCGCGCGGGGCGTTCTACGCGTTCGCCGACGTCTCGGGCGCCCGCGCCGGCCGCGACATCTGGGCGCTCGTCGAGGAGTGGCTCGCGCGCGGCGTCGCCGTGCTGCCCGGCACGGCGTTCGGCCCCGAGTACGCCGACTGGGTGCGCATGTCCCTGGCGACGCGGCCCGAGGACGTGCGAGACGCGGCGGAGCGGATCGCGGGGCGGGGGTGATGGCAGCGCTACGGGTGGATGAGCGTGGCGCCCTGTGGAGGCGACGGTCGCTGCGACCTCCTGCGCCGATGCGCGGCGCCCGCGCGCTCCCCAAGTTCGACGAGCAGTGCGAGTGCTGCACCGCCGATCATCGAGACCAGGACGAGGGCGGAGAGCAGGACATAGGCCATGTCCGCCAGGCTCCCTGAGCGGTCCGCACTGAAGAGTTCGAGGATGTCCCGCCACTCGCCGAAAGGTGCTGACTGAGACCAGCCCCCGATCACCGCCCCAGCGAACATCGCGCGCAGCAGGTGGATCGGGCGGCGACGGCCCGCCAGTACGAACCAGACGCCCGGCGCGATCACGAATGTGTACGTGGCGTAGTGCGCGACGACGATCGGATCGCCGTGCAGCGACCACGCGGCCATCGAGGCCGCGGTGAACAGAAGGGTCACGAGCCAGGTTCTCGCGACGAACTCGCTGAGCCACTTCAGCACCGATCGCGCGTGCTCCCGCGCCATCCCCCGAGTGCTCACCCCTCCACCCCCGGCACCTCACGGGGCTTGGCGGGTGCGTCGTCGTCCTCGTCGTCATCTGCGCCCACCACGGGGTCGTCGATCACGAACACGTCGCCGATGCGCTGCGGCATCACGATCGGTGAGAGCGCGTGCATGAACACCTCGTCCATGCCCGACACCGGCAGCAGCTCGAGGCGCTCGAGCACGTCCACTGGCACGTCGGTCAGGTCCTTGATGTTGCCCGCGGGGAACATCAGCGCGCGGAACCCGCCGCGGTGGGCGGCCAGCGTCTTCTCGCGCATGCCGCCCACCACGAGCACCTTGCCGCGCAGGCTCACCTCGCCGGTCATGGCCACGTCGTGGCGGATCGGCCGCTCGCTCAGCACCGAGGCGATCACCAGGCCCACGGCGATGCCCGCCGACGGGCCGTCCTTGGGCACGCCCGCGGCCGGGAAGTGCATGTGGATGTCGAACGTCGAGAACGCATCGTCGGGGATCCCGAGCAGCAGCGCGCGCGATCGCACATACGAGTGCGCGGCCTGCACCGACTCGCGCATCACCTCGCCCAGGTGGCCGGTGAGCACGATGCGGCCCGAGCCCGGCATCTTGAGCGCCTCGATCACCAGGATCTCGCCGCCGGCCACGGTCCATGCGAGGCCCATGGCCACGCCGACCTCGTCCTCCTGTCCCACCATCTCGGGGTTGTGCAGGCGCACGCCCAGGTAGTCGTGCAGCCGCTCGGGCGCCACGACATGGCGCTGGCGATCGCCGCTCACGCGCGCACGCGCCACCTTGCGGCACACCATGGCCACCTGTCGCGACAGTCCGCGTACGCCGGCCTCGAGCGTGTAGTGGCGCACCATGGCCCGCAGCGTGTCGTCGGACAGCGTCAGGTCGCGCGCGGTGAGTCCGTGGTCGGCGAGCTGACGCGGCACCAGGAACCGGCGCGCGATCTCGATCTTCTCGTCTTCGCCGTAACCCGGCACCTCGATCGTCTCGATGCGCTCCGAGAGCGCGTCGGGCACCTGCTCGGACTGGTTGGCGCACAGGAGCAGCACGGCATGCGACAGATCGACGGGCAGGCCCAGGTAGTGGTCGGTGAAGTGCGTGCTCGTCTCGGGATCGAGCAGCTCGAGCAGCACCTCGACCACGCCGTGACCGCCCTCGCCGGTGAGCCGGTCGATGCCGTCGATCATGAGCACGGGGTTGAGCGCGCCGGCCTCGCGCAGCGCGCGCACGATGCGGCCGGGCTGCGCGCCGGGTGACGTGCGCGACTCGCCGAGCAGCTCAGCCGCATCGCTGGTGCCCGACACGCTGATGCGCGCGAACGGCCGCTCGAGCGCGCGTGCCACGGCGGCGCCGAGCGAGGACTTGCCCGTGCCGGGCGGCCCCACCAGACAGAGCGCGGGCCCGGGCAGGTCGGGCTTCAAGTGCCGCACCGCGAGGTACTCGAGGATGCGCTGCTTGGGGCGCTGCATGCCGAGCTGTTCGTGGTCCAGCGCGCGCTCCACGCGGTCGAGCGCGACGCTCTCACGCACCTGATGGTCCCACGGCATCGACCACAGCCAGTGCAGGTACGCGCGCACCTGCGCGGCCTCGGGGGATCCCGAGGGCAGCCGACGCAGACGGTCCATCTGACGCTGCGACTGGCGCGCCACCTCACTCGGCAGCGTGCCCGGCGAGCGCAGGTCGCTGTTGCGCAGATCCTCGAGCCCTCGCACGGGACTCGCCTCGGGCATGGCGGTGGCGGCCTGCGCGCGCAGTGCGCGCTTGGCCTGCATGCGTCGCTTGTCCGGGTTCCGCGCCATGGGTGCTCCGTCGAGTGGGGAGAGGGCCCGCACTCCATGACAGAGCAAGTCCACGGCCGGTCGCCGCGCGGTCCGCAGCGCCGCCGCAAGCGCGTTGCCGGCGCGGCTTTGGCGCGGCCTGCACGCGCGACTCCGCGTCCTGCGCGCTTGGGGCAGGCAAGCGCGTGTCATCGCGGGCCTTGCGTGCCGGTGCGCAGGACGGGGCCTGCACCACCCGTGCACGCCGGCTGTCCGCGCCATGCACTCTGCACGACGGAGCGCGCCGGGTACGCGAAAGGCCCCGTCCTTGCGGACGGGGCCCAGTCGTCGTCACCTCACGCGAGCGAAGTGGACGTCGCGAACGTCTGCTTCAACCGATCACCGGTAGATCGTCTTGATCGCGCCCCACGTGCGGCTGGCGTTCGGGGTCGCGAGGCAGCCCGAGTTGGCCGGCGAAGCCGAGTTGCGCGGGACAGGATTCAGCGTGACCGTGAAGTCGGCCACGTTGTTGTCGGTGTCATCGAGACCGCCGCTGTTGCGGATGGCGCCGGAGTCATTCGTCAGCGCTGCGACGTTCGTGACTTCCGGGCAATTGGCGGTGCCGAAGGAGACCTTGTCGACCAACGTGCCCGGCAGCTCCGAACCGCAGGCCAGGTTGGCGTTGAGGGCCGAGAAGAGCGCGACCTTTCCGCTCGTGGCGCTGATCGTCAGCGTGCCCGAGTAGTCGGCCGGCACCGGCAGCGGACCACCGCCCGTCGAGGGCGTGCCGAAGGAGACGAGCACATACGAGCAGGGCGCGATGCTGGCGCCAGTCGGGAACACGAACTGGTTGCCAGAGGAGCTGCCCCAGTTGCCGGTGTTCGAGCCGTACTCGATCGCCCACCCCGAGAGGTTCACGGCGGTGCCAGAGGCATTGAAGATCTCGACGTAGTCGACGTTGTACGTGGCCGTCGCGGAGGACGAGCCGCCGCCGCCGTACACCTGGCTGATGCGGACCGGGTTCGCGGCGAACGCCGAGCTGGCGAAGAGCGCCATGGCGCACAGCGTGGTGACAAGCTTCTTCATCGTGGGTCTCCCTTGTGGTGATCGGGGGTGCGAGAGGCGGCCTTCGGAGGCTCACCCAGGGTCGACCGCTCCCCGCCCGCGGCCCGATCGGGCGAGGCCACCAGCGAGGAGGGGGGCAGTTGCCAGCAGAGATTGTAGGGGAGCCCGAGAGCGGACCACAAGGCGGAAACCGTTCTCGCCGCATAGTTTACGCAGCGGAAACGTGCGATCTGCCCGGTGAACCCGATGCGCGGCTCGGGGTTGCCGGATTCAGCGTGGGCGGGCGGGAGCGGGGGCCCGTGAGGCGCGCAGCCACACCTGCACCGCGCTGGCCGCCAGGAAGAGCGCGAACCCGCGCGCCAATGTGGCCTGCGGGAGCTGCTGGGCGACCTGGGAGGCGAGCGGGGCGCCGATCAGCGAGCCCAGCGCCAGCCACGGCAGGAGCGGCAGGGAGACATTGCCGTGCCGATGATGCTCGACCGCGCCCACCGGCGCCGCCACCAGGATCAGCGCGAGCGAGGTGCCCTGGGCCGCCTGCTGGCTGAAGCCGAAGAGCAGCGTGAGCGCGGGCACCGCCAGGATCCCTCCCCCCACACCCATGAAACCCGCCAGCAGTCCGACGGCGGCGCCCAGTGCCAGTTCGCTCGCCACCGCCGCCAGGCCGGTGATCGCCACGGCGTCGCCACTCGGCGCGCGCCACATCAGGCGCGCGGCCACCAGCAGCAGGAAGACGGCGAACACCCGGCTGAGCCGCCGCGAACTCGTCCGCGCGGCGAGTCGTGCGCCCAGCCGCGCCGTGAACAGGCTGGTCACCGCCATGATCGCCGCCGTGCCCCACGCGACCTGGTCGTGGATCGCGTACACGACCAAGCCCGCGATCGCCGTGGCACCGATCGCAGCGAGCGACGTGCCATGCGCCTGATGCTGCGTGAGCCGGAACGGGCCGGTCAGGAGCGGCACCAGCAGGATGCCGCCTCCCACCCCGAACAGTCCGCCCGCGAGCCCGGCGACGAACCCGCCCAGCACCACGCGGGTGCGCGCGGCGGCGGTCATCGCCCCACGCGCCGTCGCATGTGCGGCGTCAGAGCCCGGTGGGAGCGACGCTGTGCGACTTCTGGATCAGCCGCGAGGCATCGGCGAAGCGCGTGGCCGCTGTGGGTGCACCGAGCACCACGGCGATCAGGTCGCGGCCCTGCGAGCGCACCCAGGTGGCGAAACAGTAGCCCGCCTCCATGATGAACCCGGTCTTGCCGCCCAGCACCTCGTAGCGATCGCCGTAGAGCAGTCGGTTGGTGTTGCCGAACTGATGCGGCTTCGTGGCCGTGGTGAACGCATGCGAGCGTGTGGTGCAGATGGCCTGGATCACCGGCTCGTGCGCCGCCGCATGCAGCAGGCGCGCCACATCGGAGGCCGACGACACATTGCGCTCATCGAGCCCCGTGGACTCGACGAACGTGGTGCTGGTGAGTCCCAGTTCCACGGCCTTCTGGTCCATGCGCGCGATGAAGTCCGCAGGTCCCAGCGACGTCGAGCGCGCCAGGATGCGCGTGGCGACGTTGTCCGAGCACATCAGGCTCATGTGCAGCAGATCGCCCAGCCGCACGTGCTCGCCCTTGCGCAGCTGCGTGTGTCCGCCTCCGGCGAGGTCGGTGGCCTGCACCTCGGCCATGCGGTCGAAGTCCGGCTTCTGCTCCACGAACACCAGCGCGGTCATGAGCTTGGTCAGGCTGGCGATCGGCACCGACCGGGCACTGTTCTTCTCGAACAGCACCTCGCCCGAGGACGGGTCGACGAGGATCGCATTGCGCGCGTACACCCCGTCCTTGGGCAGCGGGGCCCGGCGCGACCGCTTCCGCGTGGCGCGCTTGCCCGAGGCCACCTTGCCGCGGCCCTGCTTGGCCGATGCGGTGGTCTTCTTGGCGGAAGTCGTTGTGCGAGAAGCGCTCGCGGCGTTCGCCATCGTGGCGGGGAACGCGAGCAGGGCGCAGAGGAGGAGGGCTCCCCCGGTGCGCGAGGCGCGGAACGGCATGTCTGAGTCTCCCTGGGCGGCTCTCCACGGGGAGAGGAGAGCAAGGACCGAACCATCCTTGGTATCGGTGCACAGCCGCGGGAACTTAGGGGGCGATCCGCGAGGCGTCAATCCCCCCGCGGCTCGCCCGGGTCGGCGACCCCGGGCTCGATCACCCGATCGCGAGGCTCTTCGACCGCAGATCCGAGATGCACTCGGACCTTGTCGAGTGTGTCGAAGAGCGAGGAGAGGAAGCGACCCCCGGCGACCTCCTCCTCGAGCGCCATGGCGCTCCCCGCGATCAGGCGACCGGCCCATGCGCCCGCCGCGCCGCGTTCCGCCGCCCCCACGAACGCCAGCAGCCGGCGCTGTCCGGGCGGACTCAGATGCTCGAGATGCTCGATGAACAGCGTGCCGCGTGCCGACAGGCGCAGCGGATCGCCCGCCTTGACCGGCGCCGGTGGCGCCAGCCAATCCAGCAGCGCCGCCTCGAGTCGCGCGGACTCGATGGCGGCGTCGATCCGCACGAACGCGCCCGCGGCGAGCGCGCTCTGGGTGTGGAACGCCCGGGCGATGTCGGCCCGTCGATCGGCGGTTCCGCCACTGACCAGGACATGATGCAGGCCCGCGCGATGCTTGCGGATCAGCGCGGACGGACGCGGCCCTCGTGAAGACCAGGATTCCATCGTGTCGATGCTCGTCGGCTCGAGGACTCGCGCCGCGAGGGTCGTCATCGCGCCCCTCGACGGGTCCACGCGAGACTCGGCTGGCGCGCCGTGGTGCGCTGCAGGCCGTACTTGGTGCGGCCACCGGCCTGCAGGGCCGCGATCGCCTCGGCGATGCGCTGCCGGAGCGTGACGCGAGGCGAGGCGAGGGCCGGCTCCGCCACCGGGGTCGTGAGCGCGCTCGGAGTGGGCCGGTCGGTCATGCTCTGGGCGGACGCGCGCGACGTGCACGCGAGCAGGGCGACCATCAGGAGCGGGAGCGCGAGGAGCAGGGGCTTGGGAGCGATCGTGCGCACGGGGGCCTCCAGGGCGGTGGTCTCGGTCGGGGTGACCGAGGTCCCTGGAAGGCGATTCCCGTGCCGGATGCACGATTTCCCGCGCGATTCGTGCTAGATGCAACGGGGGGAACAGCTTGCGACCGCGGGTCTGGGCCGCTCGGCGGCCGGCTCCGGCGGGCCGCCTCGTCACATGTTGCGAGTCTTTCGAAGAATTCTGTCGCCAAATTACTGCGAATGCGTCGATTGCCGACCTCGCAACATCATGCGAATCCGCTCAGGAGTTGCGAGCTGGCCGGATCTCGAGCTTCTTGAGCCAGAACCGGAACCGGGACTCGGTCATGCCGAGCACGCGTGCCGCCTGGCTCTGGTTGCCTGAGCACGTCTCGAGCGCCGTCAGGATGCGCTGACGCCGGATCTGCTCGAGATGGTCGTCGAGCGAGCCCGACGAACCCACCGAGGCGACCGGCTCAGGACTCCCCGAACGCGCGTTCGAGCCCGGCCGGGTGATCGGATCCAGGACCTCCCCCGACTCGAGCAGCATCACGCGCTCGAGGTAGTTCTCCAGCTCGCGCACGTTGCCCGGCCAGTCATGCTGGAGCAGCGACTCCACGAAGCGGGGGGAGAGCCGGGGCGCCGGCTGTGCCGAGCGCGCGGCGATCCGCGCCACGAGGTGGCGTGCGAGCAGCAGGATGTCCGAGCGGCGCTCGCGCAGCGGCGGCAGGTGGATCGGCACCACGTTGAGGCGGTAGTAGAGGTCGGCGCGGAACCTCTGCTCGGCGATCAGCCGGTCCAGGTCGCGGTTCGTGGCGGCGATGACCCGCACGTTCACTGGCGTCGCCTCGACTGCGCCGACGCGAGTCACCTCGCGTGACTGCAGCACGTGCAGCAGCGCGACCTGCTGGGCCAACGGCATCTCGGCGATCTCGTCCAGGAACAGCGTGCCACCGTGGGCGTGCTCGAACTTGCCCGCTCGCTCGCTCACGTCAGTCGCGACGTTGCCGCGGATGCCGAACAGCTCGGACTCGATGAGATTGGCGTTGATCGCCCCGCAGTTGATGCTGACGAACGGCCCGTCGCGCCGAGGCGACTGCGCATGGAGGCTGCGCGCCACCAGCTCCTTGCCCGTGCCGCTCTCCCCGGTGATGAGCACCATGGCATCACTGGGGGCCACGCGCTCGATGGTCTCGTACACGCGCTGCATCGAATCATGTTCGCCGATCATGAGGCCGTTCTCGAACCGCGCCCCCGTGCGCTGCTTGAGCATCGCGTGCGCGTCGACGAGACGCTCGTGCTCCACTTCCAACGCCGCCTGCCGCCAGCTCTGCTCGAGTGCCGCGGCCATGATGCGCGCGAAGGCCTGGAGTCGAAGCGTGTCCTGGGGCTCGAATGCGCGTTCACGCTCGCGATCCTGCAGATACACGGCGCCGATCGGACGCCCGGCCACGAGCAGCGGCTCGCACAGCAGGAACTGCACCCGCATGTCCGTGAGGCTTCGAGACACCATGTTGGGGTCCCGCGAGACGTCGGAGTTGCGGATCCCCTGCCCCCCCTCGATCACACGGCGCACTGCTGCCGTGCTGTACCCCAGCGCTTCCCGGCATGCATCGTCGTCCAAGTCGCCGTAGGTCGCGATGACGCGCATGGCGGACAGGTCGTTCGGTCGAGCCCGGTCCAGCTCCAGCAGCACGCCGCGCTCACTCTTCATGCGATGGCAGACGAGCGCCATGGCCTTCTGCGCCAGTGTCGCAGTGTGATGGATGTGTTGGACCAGCACGCTCACTTCGGCGAGCCAGGTCATGTCCTCGGTGCGCGGTGTGGTGGGTGTGGTGAGGCGCGACCAGCGCTCGCGCAGACCCAGCGCGTTCAGCTGCGCATGCGCGTTGCCGAGGCGCTCGGCGCGTTCGCGCGCCTGCTCGATCCACGTCGACACCGGAAGATCGATGCGACCCTGCTGGATCGCGAGCTCGGAGAGCGTCAGCAACGCCATGCTCATCTCGTGCGGGGCGGGCAGCGCCTCGAATCGACGGACCATCTCGGCCGCCAGGGACTGAGCATCCTCGCCGTCGTCTCCGTCGCCCGCTCCACGCCCGACGATCGCACACGCGGCCGCGAGCACGGCCCGGTGTGCGAGCACCTGTCCCCAGCGGTCGAACACGCCGCTCTGGAGCCGACGCAGGTCGGTCGTCCCCTGCTCGATGTGGCCGAGCCGCACGTGGAGCAGGCCACGATGCGCCAGCGCGAGCCCCTGCTCCAGAGGGGACGGGTCATCGCGAATGATCTCATCCGCGGCCGCCCATGCCCGATCGAGTGCGCCACTCTCGTCCTCGCACCGTGCCAGGGCGAGCATCGACCAGCGCCGCGCATGTGCGTCCAGATGCACGCGGCGGTCCGCCATCGAGCGCTCCAGACAGCGTCGCCCGAGCGCGGGGCGACCTCGAGCCATCTCGGCCAGCGCCCGGATGCGCCCCGTGAGTTCGACCGCCTGCGCCGCACCCGACCGCTCGGAGAGCCGGCGGACACGCGCGAAACGCTGCGCGAACGTGGCGAGATCCCCCGTGAGCGCGGCGGAGACGAGCAGGTTGGCTGCGGCCAGGGCGGCGGTGCGCGGCACGTCGAGCGCGAGCGCCAGCCGGAACGCACGTTCCTGCAGGACCGCCGCCTGTGCCCAGTCGCCGTGCTCCATGCGCGCGCTGGCCTCGTGCAGCATGATCTCGAGTCGCGCGAAGTGCTCGCCGCGCGCCTCTGCCGCCATCTGGGCTCGCGACAGGCGCGCGAGTGCCTTGGGCGTCTGCCCCGCGCGCTGCAGGAGCGCGCCCGCGAGACCCTCGAGCCGCAGGGTGGTGGCGCTCTCGTGTCCCGCGGAGGCACGCAGCGTCTCCTCGGCCACGGCGAGCGCCTCCGACTCGCGTCCGAAGTAGCGCAGCGTGTCCGCGAGCATGCGACCGGACTGCGCTCGCATCTCCCCGTCGGCCGCCAGTCCGGCCTGCCTCGCCTGCGCGAGCAGCTCCAGCACCTCCTGCTGCGGCAGGTCGTCGAGCTCGAGTCCCGCGAGCAGCAGCAGGAGTGCGCAGCGCCAGCGCGGCGGCGGACCGTCCGCGAGCGCCGCCCGAACGGCGTCCCGCAGGCCCGCGAACTGTCCAAGGCGCGCCTTCGCCGTGATCCAACCCTCGATCGACTCGAACGCCTCGTCGCCACTCGCGAACGTGCGCGCGGCGGCATACTCGCGCTCGGCGCTGACATATCGACCCACACGGCGATCTTCGCGCGCGGCCGTCAGGTGCCAGCGGCACGCCCGTGCGTCCCCCGCACGGTGGGCGATGCGCGCGGCCTCGTGTGCGATCGCGGCGCCGCCCCCGGCGGCGGCGATGTCATCGGCGAGCGTGAGGGCGGCCGCGTCGTCGCCGGCGGAGGCCAGCAGCCGGAAGCGCTCGCTCGCCGTGAACTCCTCGAGTGCCAGCAGTCGGCGACGAACCGCGACCACTTCTGCTGCCGTGCGCGATCCGACCCAGGCGTCCGCGAGGGCGGGCGAGTCGAGCCGGATCAGCCCCTGTTCCTCGCGCAGCAGGTGCTGCTCGAGCAGCGCGGTCAACGTGCTGGCATCGGCACCGTCGGCCACGAGCAGGAGCATCGTCGCCGTGAGCGGGCGCGGTGCGAGTGCGAGCGCGAGCATCACGGCATCGGCGCCGGGGATCGCGGAGCTGCGCGCTGCCAGGCCGGCGGTCTCGGAGTCCGAAGGCGTCACGGTCGCCAGCGCCGAGGCGCTGGCGACCAATCCGCCATCCAGTTCACGAACCGCGGCGGCGGTGATGACCGCGCGCAGGCGCACCAGCATGCGCGCCGGGTGGCCGGCGGCGTGGCGTTCGAGGTCGTCCAGCAGTGCCGGCGGCGCCGGTGCACCGAGTCGTGCCGCGACGAACGCAGGCCGCGCGGCGGGCTCGAGCGGCCTCAGCGCGACGCGCTGCATCTCACCCGCGCGCACGAGCTGCGCGGTGGCCGCATCGGGCCGAGTGGTCGCCCAGACATGCAGCGCGCGGAACTCCGAGGTGAGCGCCAGTCTGCGCAGCGCAGCGCGCGTGCTGTGGTCCAGTCGGTCGAAGTCGTCCACGAGGATCGCGGGCGGGCGACCGGAGGCCGCCATCCGAGCGGCGATCTCCGTGAGCCATCGCAGCAGAGCCTCGAGCGGGTCCGGGGCCAGCCCGAACTGCGGATCGTCGAACCC
>CADEFY010000062.1 GCA_902826705.1 uncultured bacterium | reverse complement strand
TTCGCGATGGGCTGCTTCTGGTGTGCCGAGACCGCATTCGAAGGGCAGCCGGGCGTGCTCACCGCCGTCTCCGGCTACACCGGCGGTGAGGAGCTGAACCCCACGTACGAGCAGGTCTCGAATCACCAGACGAGTCACTACGAGGCGCTGCAGGTCACCTACGACCCCAGCAAGACCACTTACGCTGCGCTGCTCGAGTTGTTCTGGCACAACATCGATCCGACACAGGGGGATGGGCAGTTCTGCGACCGAGGCGAGCAGTATCGCGCGGCCATCTTCGTGGCCGACGCCTCCGAGCGGGCGGCGGCCCTGGCGAGCAAGTCGGCGATCGAGAAGTCCCGTGTGCTCAAGAAGCCCATCGTCACGGCGATCCTGCCTGCGGCTCGGTTCTGGCCCGCCGAGGACTACCACCAGGACTTCTACAAGAAGAGCCCGGTGCGCTATCAGTCCTACCGCCTCGGTTGCGGTCGCGACGCGCGCTTGAAGGCGCTCTGGGGCAGCAAGGCGGGCAAGTCGCACGCGCACTGAACGCGTCGCGCAGATGACGAGACGGGCGGCCCGTCGCTGAGGCGGGCCGCCCGTGTGATTCGATGCCGCGTCAGTGCGTCACCGGCGCTCGCCGATCTCGCAGTCGGGGCGGCGCACGGCGAACGGCAGGATCCACGCGTTCGAGTCGTACGGGGCCTGGTCGTCGAACAGCGTGCCGTGGCTGAGCACGTTGACGCCGAAGTGCCGCAGGCCGCCGAAGTCGCCGGTGGTCCACTCGAGCGTGTAGGTGCCGTCCCCGTTGTTCTGGAACCGCCGGCGCAGGTCGTGGCGGTACAGCAGCACCGTGTCGTCTGCACGTGAGGTGGTCACCGTCAGGCGGAGCGGGGTGCTCGGGTCGACGAAGATGAGGTGACGCAGCCGATGCAGTTGGAGCGGATCGGTGATCGTGGTGTCGACCGCGCCGGCCTGCAGGCGGATGCTCTGGATGTCGGAGGTGACCGGCTCCGACTTCACCTCCACGCCCGAGGTGCCCACCACACGCCACACGCTGCGCGTGCTGTCCTCGTTGACGCGCTTGCGCTGCAGCGCCAGGCGCCGGACCCAACGGTCGTCGAGCGGCTTGTCGACACGCGCGACCGTGGTGTCGGTGTCGCTCACCGCGCCGTACACGATGTGCAGCTCGCCCACGAGCCGCTTGTGGATCGTGACGAACGCCATGGTGGGGCGGCCGTTGGAATCGGGCTGCGCCCACTCGGTCTCGATGCGGCGCGAGACGTCATCGATCGAGCGCCACCAGCGCAGCGGACGGATCGCAGTGAGCGCGCCTTCGGGCGCGTCCTGCAGCGCCATCTCCATGGAACTGGCGTGCACGTCCTCATCGGTGTACTCGGGACTGGCCGCGACCGCGGCGGCGACTTCGGCCTGGTCGGCGGCGCTGGCGCCCGCGTCGGATGTGGGGGTGAGCGAGTCCGCCGACTTGCCACAACCGGTGAGCGAACCGGTCGCGAGCGCGAGCAGTGCGAGGAGCAGGAGCTTCTTCATGACGATCAGCCTCCAGTGTGAGCGGACCACGGTGCGGGCCGCCGGGACGTGCCGGGCATGGCAGGGTCGCGGGAGGAGAGAGCACCGCATGTGCCATCGGTGGTGTGGCGCTAACCCCAAGGGGTGCAACGCCTCACCGCAAGGCCACCGGCGCGGGTGTACGGCCCGGGTCAAGTCGCTGCCGTGGCGCCTGCACCGGGGCGTACACTCGAACCGCCCCGATCGCTCCCATCCGCCTCGGAGACGCGCCCGATGTCCCGACCTCTGGCCGCTGCGCTGCTGCTGGCGCTCACCCTGTTCGCGCCGCTCGCGCAGGCCGGTGAGGCCCGCGCGCGCGCGCGCGACGAGGCGCGCCGCCATGCGCTGCGCCGTGCCGCGGTGCGCGAGGAATCGCTGCGACATGCGCGGCGCGCGCGCCTCGAGCGCCGTGCGGCGATCCGGCTCGAGACGCGACGACGCGGCGAGCGCGAGGCCCGCCGCGTCGTCGGACGTGGACCGCTGGAGCGCGACTAGAGCTTGATCTTGGTGTCCGAGGAGACGCGGAACGTCATCTGCGCGCCCTCCTTCACCGTGACCTGGAAGCCCTTGCTGGCCGCTGCACCCGTGGCCGCTGCCGCGCCGCCGACCACCGCGCCGATCAGCGCGCCCTTGTTGCTGCCGCCGACGGCCTTGCCGATCAGCGCGCCCGCCGCGGCGCCGCCCGCGACGGCGCCCACGTTGCGCGCGCGCGTCGAGCCGGCCACGAGGCTGTCGGTGCCCGCGTCGATGTCGTGCGTGCGGCCGTTGGCCTCGATCGAGCGGATCGCCATCACCAGCACGGCGCGGTCGCCCTTCTCGGCCGGCTTCACGCCCGTGATCACGCCATGCACGACGCTACCCGCCGGGAACGGCGCCGAGGAGCCGATCACCACGGCCTCGGAGATCGTGCCGCTCCAGCTGTCGCCGACCTGGGCGGTCTCGGACGTGAGCGCGGTGTTGACCGTGACCTTCATGGCCGTGCCCGAGGGCACCGTCACTCCGGGCGCCGCGGCGGGCGTGGACGGCTTGGGCTTGGGCGGCGTCGACGTGGGCTTGCGGCTCGGCGTGGGCGCCGGCGTCTCGACCGCCGGAGCGTCGGTCGTGGGCTGGAACGTGGTGTCGGGGGCGAGCCCGCCCTCGGGCGTCTCGATCGGGCTGGCGGCGAGCAGGCTGTCCGTGGCCGCGCCGTCGAGTGCCGTGTTGTTGTTCTGGCCGCACCCCGTGAGCGCGGGCAGGGCGAGGAGTGCGAGAAGCAGGATCGAACGGCGGAGCATCATGTGTCCTCCATGAGCGGTGGCGGCATCCCTGCCGCACCGAGTGGCCTCAGGACGGGGAGCTTCCCTGTGGGTCCCGCGATCGGGATGAACCCGCAGGATACGCACTCACCCCAGCCGCGCAAAGCCTCGCGTGCGAGCCGCAGCGCCGCTACTGTCGCATGATCCCCACGGCCCACACGTGTTCCGCCCATGTCAGGAGATGCCCCGATGGACGTGTCACTCCGCAGAGCCGATCTCGCCACGCGCCCCGCGGGGATGATCGCCGTGGGCGTGCCCGAACGCACGCGCACGCTGACCGGCGCCGCACAAGCACTCGACCGCGCGTCGCGCGGGGCGCTGAGCGCGCTGCTCGCTTCGGGCGACTTCAAGGGCCGCGCGCTCGAGACCGCGCTGCTCTACCCCAAGGGCATCAAGGCCAAGCGCGTGCTCGTGGTGGGCCTGGGCGCCGCCGGCTCGCTGGACGCACAGCGCCTGCTGCTCGCCGCAGCCACCGCCACGCGCCGCGCGCGCGACCTGGGCGCGGGCACGCTGGCGCTCGCGCTGCACGAGCAACCGGGCGTCGCGCCCGCGCTCGCGGTGCGCGCCACGGCCGAGGGCGCGCTACTGGGCCATCACCGCCACACCGCCTATCACAGCGCGCCGCTCGATCCGCTCGCACGCGTCGAGCTGATCGGCACGCTGCCCGCCTCGCGCGCGCTGTCCACCGCACTCGAGGACGGCATCACGCGCGGCACGGCGATCGGCCTCGCGCGCGACCTGGGCCACACGCCGGGGCAGGACCTGGTGCCGGAGACCCTCGCCGCGCGTGCGAGGGAGATCGGCCGATCCGCCGGTGCCAAGGTGACCGTGTTCGACGAGGCCGCGCTCGAACGACTCGGGATGGGCTGCGTGCTCGGCGTGGGACGCGGCAGCGCGAACCCGCCGCGCTTCATCGTGCTCGACAAGGCGTCGGAGAAGCGCGGCAGATCGGCCACCGTGGTGCTGATCGGCAAGGGCGTCACGTTCGACACGGGCGGCTACTCGCTCAAGCCGCGCGAGGGCATGAGCAAGATGAAGTACGACATGGGCGGGGCTGCCGCGGTGCTCGGGGTGTTCGCGGCGCTGCCCGCACTCGGCCTGCCGTTCCGTCTGGTCGGCCTGATCCCGAGCGCGGAGAACATGGTCTCCGAGCGGGCGCTCAAGCCGGGGGACGTGCTGCGCGCACTCGACGGCACCACCGTCGAGGTCACCAACACCGACGCCGAGGGGCGGCTTCTGCTCGCGGATGCGCTCGGATACGCGCGGCGGCTCGACCCGGCGGTCGTGGTCGACCTCGCCACGCTGACCGGCGCGATCTCGATCGCGCTGGGGCGCCACTACGCCGGGCTCTTCACCTCCGACGACACGCTCGCGGATGAACTCACGCGCGCCGGCGACGCGGTGGGGGAGCGGCTCTGGCGCATGCCCATGGGCGAGCAGTACCTGGCCGAGATGAAGAGCGACACTGCCGACTACGTGAACGCCAATGAGAAGCGTGAGGGCGCAGCCAGCCTAGCGGCCTCGTTCCTGCAGCACTTCGCGCGCGACCTGCGGTGGGCGCACCTCGACATCGCGAGCACGGGCTGGACCTACGCGGAGCGCGCCGACTCCTCGCGCGGGCCCAATGCGTACGGCGTGCGGCTGCTGCTGCAGTGGCTCGAGTCGCGCGCGGGCGGTCGCTCCGGCGCCTGACCACCGCTACGCGGCTTCGCGCCCTTCGCTCGTGCCGTCGCCCAGCCAGCGAGCGATCACCGCGCGCAGGTCGGCCTCGCGGATCGGCTTGGCCACGAAGTCATCCATGCCCGCTTCGAGGCAGTGCTCGCGATCGCCCTGCATGGCGTTGGCCGTGAGCGCGATGATCGGCGTGCGGCGGCCAAGGGGCTTCTCCATCTGGCGCACGGCCGCAGTGGCTTCGAAGCCGTCCATCTCGGGCATCTGGCAGTCCATGAACACGCAGTCGTAGCGCACCTTGCCGAGCAGATCCACCGCCTCGAGCCCGTTGGCCGCCACGTCGGCGCGACAGCCGAGTTTGGCGAGCAGTTGCCGCGCCACCTTCTGGTTCACCGCGTTGTCCTCGGCCACGAGCACGCGCCAGCGCGCCTCGGCCGGGCTGCCGGGCGAACTGGCCCTGGTCGCGCTCGCGGCCGTCTGCGCCTCGATCAGCAGGTGGCGGGTCACGAGCGGTACGCGCACGCCCTGCTCGCGCGCGCCAAGCACGGCCGACAGGGCCTCCTTGATGAGCGAGGGCCGCAGCGGCTTGACGAGGTACCCATCGAAGCCGGCCTCCGCGAAGCGCTTGGCCTCGCCGCGCCGGCCGCTGCTCGTGTAGAGCAGCATGCCCAGGCGGTCGAACGCGCTGTCGCCACGCAGGGTGCGGCCCAGTTGCTCGCCGTCCATGTCGGGCATCAGATGGTCGATCAACGCGAGCCGGAACGGGTCCGGCGTGTTCACAGTGGCCCGCAGCAGTGTGAGGGCGTCCATCGCCGAGCTGCAGGACTCCACACGCAGGCCCGCGCCGGTGAGCTGCTCGAACAGCACGCGACGGTTGATCTCGAGGTCGTCCACCACCAGCACGCGCACGCCCTCGAGTGCCGAGTGCGGCAGCGGGCCGGGCGCCGCCTCGGTATCGAGTGGCAGCGCGAGCGTGACCGTGAAGCACGAGCCGCGGCCCGCTTCGCTCGTCACGCTGATGTCGCCGCCCATCATCTGCGACAACTGCCGCGCGATCGCCAGGCCCAGGCCGGTGCCGCCGAACTTGCGCGTGGTGCTCGAGTCGGCCTGCTGGAAGCGTGCGAAGAGCATGTCGAGCTTGTCTGCGGGCACGCCGATCCCCGTGTCCTCCACTGCGATCGTCAGCACCGCGACGCCGTCTTCGCACGACTGCGTGCGCACGGTGACGAGCACATGCCCCTGCGACGTGAACTTGACCGCGTTGCCCGCGAGGTTGAGCAGGATCTGGCGCACGCGGCCGGGGTCGCCGATCAACCGATGCGGCGTGCCCGGGGTGTAGTGCACGATCAGGTCGATCTCCTTCTCGGCCGCGCGCGGCTCGAGGATCTCGGCCACCTCCTCGACGGCGTTGCGCAGATCGAACGGCAGCGGTTCGATCGAGAGCTTGCCGGCCTCGATCTTGGAGAAGTCGAGGATGTCGTTGATGATCCCGAGCAGCGAGTCGGCTGAGGAGCGCGCGGTCTCGGCGAAGTCGCGCTGCTCGGCGTCGAGCCGGGTGTCGAGCAGCAGGCCGATCATGCCGAGCACGCCGTTCATGGGCGTGCGGATCTCGTGGCTCATGGTGGCCAGGAAGTCGCTCTTGGCACGGCTCGCGGCCTCGGCCGCATCGCGCGCTGCGACGAGCGACTGGTTGGTGTCCACCAACTCGCGCGTCCGCGCATTGACCTCGGCTTCCAGAGCCTGGCCATGCTGTTCGAGCTGTGCGTCGCGCGCCTCGACCTGCGCGAGCATGTCGTTGAAGCCGTCGATCAGCGCGCCGGTCTCGTCGCGGCTGCCAGACGTGGCGCGCAGACCGTAGTCGCGCGTGCTCGACACCCGACGCATCACGTTGGCCAGGTGCAGGATCGGCCCCGTCACCACCTTCTGCAAGCGGCGGCCCAGCTCGAACGCCACGATCATCGCCCCCGCGAGCACGGCGAGCGCCACGAGCAGGAACGCGCGGGACCGCGCGTTCATCTCGACCAGGTCCTGCCGGACGGCCAGCGATCCCACGCGTTCGCCGTCGAGCGTCACCGCCCGCACCGCGACCAGGGCATGCTCGCCGCGCAGCACGCCCAGGGGCGGCGCGGTGGCGGGCAGTTCGGGCGGCGACCCGGCATCGCGCTGGTAGCGCGCGAACGCCTTGCCCTCGGCGTCGTAGAGGCAGGCTTCCGTGAAGCCCTTCTGCGCGCGCAGTGACGCGAGGTCCTCGCGCGCGGCGTTGTCGTCGCGGAACGTGAGTGCCGCGGTCGTCTGTTGCGCGAGCACGTCGGTGAGCACCGTGAGGTCGCGCGCCATGGAGCGGGCCTGCGAATAGCGGTCGAATGCGATGAACATGCCCACGGCGAGCAACAGCGCCACGGCACTGGTCACCATCGCGAGCAGCGTGAGCTTGCGCGCGAGCGGCAGGTCCCGGAGCCACGCGCTCACCTACGGGTCCTCGCTCACGACCTGCGCCAGGGAGAGGAGCCGCGAGCTCACCTTGAGCCCCACGGCCTCCGCATGGCCCACGTGGATCTGGAAGCGGGTGCGGCCCGCCTCCTGCGTGAAGTTGACCATGCCGCCGCGCTGCACGAACCCCGAGGCGTCCGCCACGGTGAGCGCGGGCTTGCCGCGCAGCTCGGCGAGCACCGCGTCGATGTGGGCGGCCTCCGACGACGCGACATACACCACATGCGAACCGCGCACATCCTGAGCGCGGCGCGCGAAGCGCACGAACACCGAGCGTCCGTTGACGCTGCGCGTGCTCAGCTGACTCGCCAGCGCGATCGCCAGGTCGTCCTCGCCCACGATCGTCACCACGAGCGGTGAACTCGTGGGCCCCATCGCCGCGGCCGGCCACGTCACGAACTTGGCGATGTTCCACACGATGTCGGCCTTGGCCGTGTTGTCGTCCATGCCGCGCGCCGGCGCCGCGACGAGCAGGGTGGCAGCCACCGCACATGTCGCGACTCGCAGCGCATGGCGCCATACCGGCGTGCGCACATCGGATGACGAGGCATCAGGGCGAAGGATGGCCCGCAAGGCGACACTCCCGGTCGAAGGCCCCGCGAGTCCCCGGGGGGGCGGGACACGGCGTGGTGTCCCGAGTATCGACGGCCGCCTGACCGGCTTGAGTCAGTGGTCGAGGCGGCGGCCTTCGTGCAGATCGCACGAGGCTCGGATCAGCGGCGGGGTCGGCGGTTGCGCGGCGGAACCGGCGGCGCCTCGCGCTCGACGCGCACGCGGCCGTCGCCCGTCTCGAATCGCAGCATCTGCCCGGAGCGGTCGACCCACGCGCGGAACGTGGCCGCCTGGTCCTTGAACGTGAGCCGCGTGGTCACCACCGGCTTGCCGCCCCAGCGCAGGGTGTCGCCCGGCGTGCGGGTGACCGTGGCCTCGATGGCGCGCGGAGGGTCACCGAGCGTGACGAGGCTGACCGGGCGCGAAGTGAACGTCTGTCCGCCGATGCTGCGGCAGATCACGTCGAAGCACGTGAAGATGAGCGGGTCGATCACGAAGACCCGGCCTGGCGCGAGCCGCAGCGCCTCGGCGTTGCCGTCGCCGTCCACCTCGCGGAACACGGTGATCACGGTGTCGTCGGGCGCCATGCTGGTGCCGAACACCGACAGCTTGCCACCCATGTCCTGATTGGACAGGTAGCGGATCAGTCCGTGATCGAGCCGGCCCACGATCAGGCCCATGCTCTTCTTGAAGTCCTTCACCTCGCCGTCCGCGCCCCGCATGCGGCGCGAGTGCACGGCCTCGATCACCAGCGAGTCCCCCGCATTGGTGTAGGCGAAGCGCTCGGTGGCGACAGGCTCCCCGCCCTCGAATACGATGAAGCGGCCGCGGTCGTAGGGCGTGCCGTCCTCCACGGCCCGGGCCGGAGGGGCGATCAGGAGCAGCACCAGCGTGCAGGCGGACCACAGCAGGCGCGAGACCGCGCGATGACCGAGGGAGGGATCCATGACCGATGAGCGTAGCACGCAGTCCGCGCGCCCCGCGCACAAGGGCTTGCAAGGTCTGGCGTCCGCCGGGCTGCTGGCGATCGCGATCGCCCTGGCCGCCGCCGGATGCACGGCCGTCGGCGGCGGCGGTGGCCCGGCCGCCGAAGGAGCGCCCGCGATCCATGCGGGCCCCGGCCGCCCCGGCGTGCTCGAGCCCGCGCAGGCCCGGGCGTACCTCGCGCAGCATCCGCGCACGTGGGTCCTGGATGTCCGTGAGCCCGAGGAGTGGAACAACGAACTCGGGCACATCGAGGGTTCGATCCAGATCCCGTTGGGCGAACTGCCGGCGCGGCTCGGAGAGCTGGAGTCGCGCAAGCAGGATCCCGTGATCGTGGTGTGCCGCTCGGGGCGGCGCAGCGGCAACGCCGTGGTGCTGCTGGCGGGTTCGGGCTTCCGCGAGGCCTACAACCTCGAAGGCGGACTGCTGGCGTGGCGCGAAGCCGGCTACTGAGGCGGTTCGCCGTGCTGGCCGCTGCCGCATGCGTCAGCGGTTGCGGCGGCGATGGACCGGGCGGCGGGCCCAGCGGCGCCACGCGCGCGTTCGCCCTGGGCTTCACGGACTTCCCCTCGGCTGCGACGCAGGCCGCAGTCGATGACGCCTATCGCGTGATCCGCGAGGACGGCGATCTGAGCGTGTACCACATGGACGGCGGCGTTCCATGGCAGGAGGTGGCGGCGGGACAGCCCTATCACCCGGCACTGGAGTCGGACCTGGCGCGGCAGTCGGCCCGGCGTCCCCCAGGGCACAAGCTGTACTTGTCGGTCACGCCGATCGACTTCCATCGCAGCGGCCTGGCGCCGCATCGGGGAGCGGCATCGAACGAGCCGCTGGTGGCGCCGTGGGACACGCTGTCGTTCGACGATCCGCTCGTGATCGACACGTTCCATGCGTACTGCGAGCAGCTCATCACGCGCTTCTCGCCCGACTGGTTCGCCTACGCGATCGAGGCCAACCTGCTGCACCTGAACCGGCCCGATCGCTGGGCCGCGTTCCTCACCCTGGCGGACACGCTCACCGCGCGCCTGCATCGCGATCACCCGACGCTGCCGGTGTTCGCCACCCTCCAGCTCGAGACGCTCTACACCCACCTGGCCACCAACGGCGCCGCGTGCCAGCAGCTCATGGCGTTCTGCGATGTGCTGGCACTGAGCACGTACCCGTATGTGCTCAGTGGCGGATCGACGGCGCTGCCGGCCGACTACTGGAGCGGCGTGCGCACGCTGGCGCCCGACAAGCCGCTCGCGATCGGCGAGACCGGCTGGCCCGCCGAACCCGTCACCGCGCCCTACCCGGCCGACATCCCCGGCAGCGAGGCGGCGCAGGCGGAGTACGTGCGGCGTCTGCTCTCGGACCTCGAGGCGCAGGACGCGGCGTTCGTGAACTGGTTCTTCACGCGCGACTACGACGCGTTCTGGGCCAGCACGTTCAGCACGTCGCCCGACGCGGCGATCGTGCGGCTCTGGAAGGACCACGGGCTCTACGACAGTCTCGGCACGGCGCGGCCCGCGCTGGCCGACTGGAAGGCGTGGCAGGCGAGGCGACGGCGCTGATCGGCGCTACGCGACCGGCGCGCGCTCGAGTCGCGCCACGCACTCGATATGCGCGGTGTGCGGGAACATGTCGACCGGTGTGACCTCGGCCACGCGCCAGCCGAGCGGCACGAGGTCCTTGAGATCGCGCGCGAGCGTGGCCGGGTTGCATGACACGTACACGATGCGCTGAGGTTGCAGTTCGGCGATGCGGAACACCACGCGCGGATGCAGCCCGGCCCGCGGCGGATCGACCACGATCACGTCGGGCGTGGGCCTTCCGCCGATCTCGCCGCGCGCCCACTGCCGCAGCACGGCGCGCGACTCGCCGCACACGAAGCGCGCACGGTCGGCCAACTGGTTGTGCGCCGCGTTGCGCACCGCCCGCTCGATCGACTCGGGCACGCTCTCGACGCCGATCGCCTCGCGCGCCGCACGTGCGAACAGCAGCGTGAGCGTGCCGGCGCCGCAGTACAGGTCGAGCACCGATTCGCGGCCCTCGAGCCGGGCCGCCTCGAGCGCGAGGCGGTACAGCGTCTCGGCCTGCACGCTGTTGGTCTGCAGGAACGCGTTGCCCACGACCTCGAACTCCAGGCCCAGCAGCCGCTCGAGCAGCAGTCCGTCGCCCACGAGCACGTGCTCGGTCTCCATGAACGCCACGTTGGAGCGTGTGGCCTGGAGCCCCAGCGTCACGGTGCGGATCTCGGGCGAGAGCGCCGCGACCTGCTGCGCCCACTCGGCGAGCCCGGGCACGTCGTGCGAGCTGGCGATCAGATGCACCGCGCACTGCGACGTGAGCGGCAGATGCCGCACGGTGAGGAACCGCACCATGCCCGTGTGGCGGCCGGGGTGGTACGCCTGCCAGCGGTGCGCGCGCGCGAACCCTTGAGTGAGTCGGACGACCTGCACGGTCAGCGACGAGGGCAGGTGGCACTCGCGCAGCTCGAAGACGCCGTCGAACGTGCCTCGCAGATGCATGCCCAGCACAGGCGCACCGTCGGGCTGCGGCAGGAAGCTGAACTCCATCTTGTTGCGGTAGTGCCACGGGTCGGGCGCAGGGACGAGGGCGTTCACCGGCACACCGTGCAGCCCTCCCAGGTGCTGGAGCGCCTCGGCGACATGCCGCTGCTTGATCTCGCACTGGCGCTCGTAGGGCAGCTCCTGCATGCGGCATCCGCCGCACTGCTCCACATGCGCGCAACGCGGCGCGATGCGGTCGGGGGCGGGCACGGTCACGCGCTCGAGTCGCGCCTCCGCGAACGTGCGCTTGAGCCGCGTGATGCGCGCGGAGACGCGATCGCCCGGAAGGCCGCGGTCGATGAACACGACGCGACCGTCGTCACGGGCGAGGGCCTTGCCGCCGAGGGCGATGTCCTCGACGGCCAGATCTGACAACTCTCGGACTCGCATGGGGGGTGAGGGGCGGCGGATGCAGGGAACCAATGGGGCGATCAGCCTGTCTATACAGGCGAACCACGCGCGATCCCCGCCCAGGATCCCGACGCTATCACAGGGGGAAGTCCATGCGTAGAACCACCGCCCTCGGTGCGGTCCTCACGACCGCGCTCACGGCACTCGTCCTCATCGCAGCGCGACCGGCGCTGGCGGCCGACGGCTGGCTCGGAGTCTCGACCCAGTCGCTCGACTCCGAGCTGCGGGACGCACTCGATGTGCGCGGCGATGGCGTGCTGATCACGCGCGTCGTCGAGGGCAGTCCCGCGGATCGCGGCGGCCTGCGCAAGGGCGACGTGCTGGTCGCGATCGACTCGCGTTCGATCGGCTCGCCCGACGAGCTGCGCTCGTTCGTCCGCGAAGCCGGCGACGGCCGGTCGGTCGCGGTGCGCGTGCTGCGCGACGGGTCCTCGCGCACGATCGAGGTGCGCCTCGGCTCGGCCGACGATGACGACGCGCGCATCACGCCGCCTGCGCCGATGGCGCCGCGCGCGCCCCGCGCGGCACCGGCGCCCGCCCCCGACGTGCGCCGCAAGCGGCACATCG
>CADEFY010000061.1 GCA_902826705.1 uncultured bacterium | reverse complement strand
ACGCGACCGACTTCGCGGACCGCCTCGAGCAGCAGATCATCCCGGCGCTGCGCTCGGGGTTCGTGATGCTCACCGACCGCTACACGTACTCGCTGATCGCCCGCGGTATCGTGCGCGGCGCCGACCCCGACTGGCTCAAGCGCACGTACGGCTTCGCGCTCAAGCCCGATGCCGTGTTCTACCTGCGCATCGAGGTCGAGGACCTGGTGCAGCGCGTGCTCGCCGACGGCCCGTTCGACTACTGGGAGTCGGGCATGGACCTGCCCATGGGCGAGGACCTGTACGAATCGTTCATCCGCTACCAGAGCCGGATCATCGCCGAACTCGACCAGCTCGCACGCGAGTACCAGTTCCATACCATCGACGCCACGCGCAGCGTGGACGCGATCTCGCGCGAACTGTGCGACCGCGTCAGCGAGCTGCTCGCGCGTGACCGCGTGGACGGTACCGCCGCGCGATGACCGTGCTGCCGCTGCCCCCGGGATCGCCGCCGGCCGACGCCGCCGAACGGGCCATCGCGCACTTCCGGCGACTGACCGGCCGCGTCGCCGCCGCGGCGGCCCGAGTGCACCTCGAGGACGACCGGGAAGCCGTGCATGACCTGCGCGTCGCAGCGCGACGTCTGGAGGTCGCGCTCCGGGTCTGGCGCTCGGTGCTGGCACGGCGGCCGCGACGGCGCGCACGCCGCCTCACGCGCCGGCTGCGTCGCGAGGCCGGGCCGGCACGCGAGGCCGAGGTGCACGCGGCGCGCCTCACCGAGTGCGCGGCGCAGGTGATCGAAGCACACCGTCCGGCGATCGAGTCCGAACTGGCGCGGTTGGGCGAGCGCGTCACGCGCACGCGGCGACGATTGGCCGAGCGGCTGCCCGAGCGCCGGATCGCACGCCTGTGGCGCTGGGTGGAGCGCGCCATGCGAGGACTGGATGCGCCGGACGCGGGTGTCGGCGTGCGTCCGGTCGCCGCCCGACGCCGGCGCGCGCTCCGCGCCCTGCTCGCCGCGCGGCCGACACTCGACGATGCGCCGCTCCACGAAGCGCGCGTGGCGGTGAAGAAGTGGCGCTATGCCGAGGAGTCGCTGGCCGCGGGCCTGGGCGGCGAGGCCCCTCCCAGCACGCAGCGCCTGCGATCGGTGCAGTCCGAGCTGGGCCGCATCCATGACCGGGCCACGCTGCGCGACCACGTGCGGCGAGCCGCCGCGCGAGCCGAGCGCCGTGGCGAGGCCGAGCACGCCGCCGTGCTGACTGCGCTGAGCGCGAACCTCGAGGCCGACCGCGTCGAGCAGGTGCTGCGGTTCCGCACCGCCTCCCGGGCGCTGGAGCCGAGCGGAGACTGAGCCGGGCTCAGTGCGCGGTGTCGGACACGCCCGCGGGGCGCGTGCGCCGCGCAGGGCGAGGCTCAGTCGCCGTGCGGAACGGCCGCGCGGCCTCGACCACGCGCACGTCGCCCCCCAGCAGCCGGGCCAGATGCACCGCGCGGCGCCGCGCGGCCCACAGCTCGAGCTGGGCATCGCGCTTGGCGTCGACCACCAGCGTCACGCCCTCGCCCCGGCGCAGCACGCGCAGCCCGCGCACCAACTGATAGTGACTGCGGTCGAGCGCCTCGGCCACGCGCAGCAGCGCGGAGAGCCAGCGCACGGCACGACGCTGCCGCTTGGCGAGCCGGTCATAGCGCGGGTCGTCCTTGCGGCGCGGGCGGCCCTTGCCGTGGTACTTCGCCACCTTGGCGATCACCTCGATGTCCGCATCGGACAGGCCGCGCAGGCCGCCGGAACGGATGATGTAAGCCGAGTGCTCGGCATGGCCGTCGTATGCGATCGCCGCCCCCACGTCATGCAGCAACGCCGCCGACTGCAGGAGTTCGCGTTCCTCGAGCCCGAGCCCGTGCTGTTCTGCGAGCCCGTCGAACAACTGCAACGAGAGCTTCACGATGTGCTGCGCATGCGGCACGTTGCCGTCGAACTTGGTCAGCAGCCGCATGGCGCTGCGCTGGCGCAGGTCGGCGATCGGTTCCAGCTCCGCCACCTCCTGCGCATGGCGGTCGAGCCAGTCGATCACGAGGCCCTCACGCAGGCCGAAGTCGGAGAGGGTGATCTGGTCCGCCTGCGCGCGCGAGAGGACCTCGTCGAGCACGAGCGCGCCCGCCACGATGATCTCGGCGCGCTTGGCGTCGAGTTCGGGGAGACGCTGGCGCTGAGCGAGCGGCATCCGCATCAGCCGGCGCAGGGCTCGCGTGATCGACTCATGCGTGCACACGTGTCCGTTGAGCTGCTGTACGGTCTCATCGCGCTCGAACCACCGCGCGACATGCGCCAGCGCGTGGATGGCGCCCGAGGACCCGTAGACGCGTGCCGGCACGGGATCGCCCAGCGTGCGGAACGCCGCGCGCACCTGCTTGCGCACGTGGCGCACGAGCCGCGCGAACTCGCGCGGACCCGGTGGATCATGGGCCAGCCGCGTCTCGGTGAGTCGCAGCGCGCCGAGCGGCACGCTCGCCACCCGATGCACGCCGCGCGCATCGCCCAGCGCCAGTTGCATGCTGCCGCCCCCGATGTCCACCACCAGCGATGGCGCCTCGGGCAGCTGCAGGCTGGATCGCACCGCGAGATGGATCAGCCGGCCCTCCTCCTCGGCCGGGATCACGCGCGGCGACACGCCGCTCGCCTCGCGGGCGGCCCGCAGGAACTCGCCGCCATTCTCGGCCTCGCGCACCGCCGCGGTGGTAGTGCAGAGCACCTTGTCCACCTGCCGCCGCCGCGCGAGCTGCGCGAAGCGACGCAGCGCCAGGACAGTGCGGCGCACGGCGTCGGCGCTGAGCCGGCCGGACTCGAACGAGCCGCTGCCCACCTGCACGACCTCGCGCTCTCGGTCGACCACCTCGAACCCGGTCCGCCCGGTGGCCTGGGCGATGACCATGTGGATCGAGTTGGTGCCGATGTCGATGGCGGCGATGCGCATGCGGGATTCATCGGTCAGCGGCGCCTCGCGGTCAAGCGCTGAGCGGTGCTGCGCGATCCTCGTTCAGTCGAGTTCCAGCGATCCGGGCAAGTCGTTGCAGGGCGCACGGTGGGATCGGGCACGCGATCTGATGATGGGCGCAGCGCGGGCGGCACGGTGCCGACCGCCCCCGGAGGTCCCTGGCCATGAAGCCCCTGCCCTGTCGTGCGCTCGTCACCAGCCTGTTGCTGCTCGCCACCGCGTCCTCGGTGCGCCCCGCCGATGCCGTGGAGGTGGTGCTCGCGACGGGCGCCAGCGCCACCACCGGGCGCGGCGCGCGCGTGCGCGGGGCCAGTCTGTTCGCGTTGCGCGACCTGCTGCCCCATCGCGAGGAAGGGCACGGGACCAAGGCGCTCGACCTCGAACTCGTCGGCTCGCCCGCCGTCCTGCTCGACGCCACAGCCAGCGGCGGGATCGGACTGAACCTGACGCGCGCCGTGTGGCGGAGCGTGCGCATCGGCGCAGGGGGCCGGGTGCGCCGCGATGGCCTCGAAGGATCGCTCGCTGCACTGCGCACGGGCTACGAGCTGAGCGGCGGCGCCGTCGTGCCGCTCGGCTCGGGTGCGGGCCTCGACCTCAGTGCGCGATACGCGTGCCAGACGCGGGAGCTGCGCCCGAGCCCGGCTCCGGACCGCTTCGCCGAACGCTACTGGACACTCACCGCGGGACTCGCCTTCGAGTGGTAGGGCGCATCCGCGCGAAGGCGGGTCGCGGTCACTCCGGGCCGATCGCCCTCGCGTACGCCGCCCAGTAGGGATCCGGCAGCGGCACGTCGTGGCGTGTGACGCTGCCGTCCGGCTCGGCCAACCACAGGCGCCCGCCGCCGCCGCCCACGACCTCGCCCACGTCGGCGCCGTCGATGCCGTCGGCCCGCCACTCCGCCAGGACGGCGGCGGCATGTTCGGGCGCGCTGCATGCGATCAGCGCCCCCTCGGCGAGCGACCAGTACGGGTCGACGCCCAGCCAGTCGCACGCCGCGGCCACCTCGCGCGGCAGCGGGATGCGCGCGCGCTCCACGCGTACATCGTGGCCGCACGCCACGCCCAGCTCGAGCAGCCCGCCGAGCACGCCTCCCTCGGTGGCGTCGTGCATCGCGCGCACGCCGCGCTCGTGCACACCCACGCGCAGTGCCGCGCGGCAGTCGGCCACCACGCTCACGCGCGACCAGAGGGTCGCGAGCCGCGCGAACGCCTCGTCATCGAGGCGCGCACGCAGCGCCTCGCCCGCGAGGGAGGCCGCCACCGCAGCCGTCTCCACGGCGCAGCCCTTGCTGACCAGGAGGCGATCGCCCGGCCGCGCCATGGCCGGCGTCACGTGGCGGCCCTCATCGCCCACGCCCATCAGCGTGGCTGCGCCCACGATGCTGAGCGCGCATCCCGGGTAGCGGCCGGTGTGCCCGGTGACCACCGCCACTCCCAGCTCGGCCCACGCGTCGCTCATCGCGCGCCAGTAGCGCGCGAACATCGCATCGTCCAGGTCGGGGGGCAGCGCGAAGCTGACGCTCGCGTGCGTGGGTGCGATGCCGGTGGTCCACAGGTCGCTCGCGAGCAGGTGGCACGACAGCCACGCCGAGCGCTCGGGCCCCAGCGCGGGCACCAGGCTGAGCGGATCGGTGGTCACAGCCAGCACGCGCCCTGCGCCCACACGCACGATCGCCGCATCGTGCCCGGCGCGCGGCCCCACCAGCACGTCGTCGCGCGAAGCGCCCAGATGTGGGGCGATGTGCGTGGCGAACGCGGCGGGCGAGAGCTTGCCCAGCCCGCCCGCGATCGCCTTGGCGTCAGTCGAGGGCAGGGGCATACAGGATCGCGTTGAGCAGCAGCCGCTCGGTGTTGCGCCAGAACTGCCGGAACAGCACCGGACCCGCGATCATGACGGCGTGCCCGCTGCCGTTGGGCTCGTCGATCGCGAACGCGCCGCCGGCCATGCGCCGCTCCGTCTCGGGCCACGTCCATCCGGCCAGCGTGAGCGGCGTGCGGTCGAACCGCACCGCGTTCGTGCCCTCGCGCGTGCCGGCGAGGAACGTGCGGCCCTGCACCAGCACCGGCAGCCGCGCATCGCGATAGCCCCAGCTCAGCCAGTGGCGCGCATCGAGGCTCGCCCAGAACGTGGTGCCGGGCACGAACTCGGGGCGGCGCTCGGCCTCGGCCGCAGCGCTGTCGGGCTCGGCCGCGTCATCGCCCTTGTCGTCCTCCTTCTTGGTCACCACCCCGACGACGCGCGCCTTGGAGAGCCCGACGTCCTTGAGCGTGGGGAACTCAGCCGCGTCATCGAGCGCGATCAGCGTGCCGCCGCGCTCCACCCAGCTCTTCAGTGCGCCCACGCCGCCGCCCATCTCGCCCGCCAGCGCGTGCGCGTTGCCGTCGGCGGCGATCACCACGTCGTAGCGATCGAGCTCGATGCCGCCCACGCTCGCGGTGGGCAGCGCGGTGAACCGCACGCCGAGCCGGCGCTCGAGCAGGAACCACAGCCAGCCATAGGCCTCGGCGCTGCCGGGGCCGTCGGCGAGCACGGCGATGCGCGGCCGCTTCAGGCTGACCACGCTCTCGGAGCCGATGCCGGTGTCGCCGCGGTCGGCCCACGCGCTGTGCAGCGCCTGCACCACCACGCCAGACGTGCGCGCCAGCTCGGCGATGCGCGCGTGCAGCCGCGCATCGTTGCGCTCGGTGCGCGCGATGAACGAGCCGCGCGGGTAGTCGCGCGCGCCTGCGCGCAGCGGCTTGGTGGCCGTGGCGATGCGGAAGTCCTCCTGCAGGAGCCGCAGCGCCAGCCGCTGCGCGCCGTCGGTGGCGCAGCTCCACACGTAGGCCGTGGTCGCCTCGCCGCCCTCGACCCGGCCGCGCAGATCCAGCGCCACGCTGCCGTCGGCGCCGCGCAGCACGAGCGGCGCCGCGCGCGAGACACGCGCCGGGAACGGGATCGCCACCGCGAGCGAGTCGGGCAGCACGTCGGCGCTCTCGTCGCGGCCGTCGGCCGCAGGCACGGCCAGCGTCACGCCGCCCGCGGGCACCGCGCCCGTGCGGTGCACGGGCACGCCGTAGGCCACGCCGAGGTTCCAGGAGGTGATGTCGTAGAAGCCGTACGGCTCACCCGGCGCGCGCTTGCCCTTGGCCAGGTTGCGCTCGTAGCGCTGCAGCTCGAGCCGCGCGAACGTCGTGTCGGGGGACCGGTCGTGCTCGAGCAGGGCGCGCGCCACGCGGCTGCCGGGCTGCGCCAAGTCGATCACGAACGCGCCCGAGTCGTAGCGCCGCGCAGCGGCCGCGGCCTCGGGTGCTGGCGGATCGCCGCGGCGCTCGAGCCCCTTGCCCTTCTCGGGCACGGGCCGGGTCGCGCCATCGCCCCACACCGCCCGCGCATCGCGCGCGGTGAACGCGCCCGCCACCCACTGCACTTCGACGCCTGCATGCAGCAGGTTCTCGGCCAGCGCCGCAGCGCGCACCGGATCGCCGGCCGGATCCAGCAGGTACGCGCGCGTCTCGTTGCGCGCGGGGGTCACGGACTCGCGCGCGAACCGGGCGAAGTCGGCCAGCCGCGCCTCGCGCCGTGCCACTGCGGTCTCGATCGTGGTGAGCGAGGCGATGAAGTGGCGCTGCATGCCGTCGAGCATGGTGACCACCGTCTCGTCGTCGCGACGCAGCGCAAGATTGCCGCCGCCGTCGGTCTCGTAGGTCATGCCGATCGCGCCCTGCAACGTGGGCCAGATGTCCCAGTAGCCCACCGAGTGGAAGTCGAACCAGTCGCGCGAGTAGTACTGCCAGCCGTACCGGTCGAACGCACGCGCGTTGGCCTGCCCGAAGCTCTCCACCCAGCGCTTGTACTCCGCCTGCGACAGCGTCCAGTTGGTGGGGTCGGCGGTGGGCGGGAAGAAGAAGCTCGACGTCTGGCCGTGGTGGTCGACGAACACCTGCGGGCGCCACCGCCGCACCGCGGCCGCGAGCTGTCGCGACTCGGGGTGGCTCATGGCGATCGCATCGCGGTTGGGATCGAACTTGTAGTGCGTGAGCCGCCCGTAGATCCCCCATGGCTGCGAACGCTGCTGCTCGAGCGCCCAGTGCTCGGGGTCGCCCGTGCCGTTGGCGTTGATCCACGTCACGAAACGCTCGTGTCCGTCGGGGTTGTGCGCGGGGTTGAGGATCACCACCGCCTGTTCCAGCAGCCGCTGCGTGGCGGGATCGTCCGACGCCACCAACTGGTAGGCCACCTGCATCATGGCCTCGAAGGACGCCGACTCGTCGCCGTGGATGCTGTAGTTGAGCCAGAGCGTGACCGGCGTCTCGCGCACGAGTCGCGCCGTGGTCGCCGCATCCACGCCGCGCGGATCGGCGAGCTGTGCACTGGCGGCACGGATCGCCTCGAGCCGCGCGAGGTTCTCGGGACTCGAGACGATGAACAGCGAGCGGTCACGCGCCTCGACCGTGCGGCCGATCGACTCGCGACGCACGCGCTCGGGCCGTGCGGCGGCGAGCGCGGCCAGGTAGCGCTCCTGGTTGCCCCAGGTGGTGTGGAACGTGCCCGGCGCGTAGCCGAGCACATCGGCCGGGCGCGGCACGCCCGTGCGATAGGGGCCGCGGTCATAGAAGTCGAAGCGCGCCGGCGCGGCGGCAGCCGGAGCGGCCATCAGGATCGACGTGAGCACGAGCAACAGCAGTCGGCGCATGGGGCCTCCGGTCGGCGGCGAGGAGAGGGAGGCTGCAGGATACGCGAACGCCCGGCTCGGATCGCGAGCCGGGCGCCGTGTGGCACGACGGGCGTGCCGGTGGGTCACATGTTGGGCTTGAAGAGCGCGAAGATCGCGCCCTGCGGATCGGCGAGCACCGCGAAACGGCCCATGCCGGGGATGTCCGTGGCCGGCACGAACGTCGTGGCGCCACCCTTCATCGCGGTCGCGAGCGTGGCATCGACGTCCGTCGTGCCGAAGTAGGTGAGCCAGTGCGCTGGCGCCCCCACGCCAGGGGGCATCGCCATCATGCCGCCGGCGCCCGAGCGGTCGTCGGCGGAACGCATCCACATGGTGTACACGCCGCCCGTGCTGGGATCCGGCATCTCCATGGCCGACCAACCGAGCAACTGGGTGTAGAACGCCTTCGACTTCGCCGTGTCGCTGGTGTTGAGCTGCGTCCAGATCAGCGAGCCCGGTTCACCCACCAGACCCACGCCATGGTGCTGCTTGGCCTGCCACGCACAGAACACCGCGCCCACCGGGTCCTTGAGCACGACCATGCGACCCTGGTCGCGGCCGTTGGCGTTGACGTCCATGGGCTCCATCACGACCTCGCCGCCCAACTGCTTCGCCTTGGCGGCGGTCGCATCGACGTCCGTGACGCTCACGTACGCGCCCCAGTGCGGCGGCACGCCGGGCATCATGGCGTCGTTCAGTTCATAGCCCGCGGCGACCTCGTGCTCGCCCTTGGTCAAGATGTAGTAGGTCATGTCCGGGCCCATCGGGTTCTCCTTCACGCCCCATCCGAAGAGCGACTGGTAGAACGCGAGCGCGGACTTGAAGTCCTTGGTGGCGAGTTCGGGCCAGCAGAACGTGCCGACGGGATGCTGCGTCATAGCGGGCATGGGCGACCTCCTGTGCGAGTGGAACGGGATGTGCGGCCGTCCCAGGGCATCGGCGGGGTCGAGCGGTTCCGGGGCGGGAGGGCGAGTCTAGGCGTGCGCCTCCACCCCACGAGCCGAGCCCGGTCGAACGCGGGAAGCCGCTGGACGAGCGCAGTGGCGTATGCGTGGCCGATTCAGTCCGGCACGCCCTCGGCGGTGAACCCGGCCGCGGCGTGCGAACCATCGCAGAACGGCTTGCTCTGCGACTGTCCGCAGCGGCAGAGCCACGTGCTCGTGCCCGTGAGCATCGTGGCGCCGTCGGCGCTCGCGAGTGCGAACGGCCCCTCGAGCTGCAACGGGCCGTTGGCATGCGGGATCACCCGCAGTGCACCGCCTGGGGCGCCCGGGTCCTGCACACTGTCGAGGTCGCTGATGGCGCCCGCGTCGCTGAAGCCCGCCTCTCGATGCGCGTTGTCGCAGAGCGGCTTGTGGCGCGAGGCGCCGCACCGGCAGATCGCCATGCGCGTCTCCCGCATCGCGACTTCGCCGTCGGGGCCGATCAGCTCGAGCCGGCCCTTGAGATAGGTGGGGCCGTTGCGCGTGAGGCGGACCGTGTTCACCGTCGGCGCCGCCTCGGCCGCGCCACCGTCATGACGCGTGTGCTGCAGCGCGCCCGTGGGACAGGCCTCGACCACCTGCGCCACCCGATCCGCGCTCGCCGCGTCGGGAGTGACCCACGGCCGGCGCCCCGGCTCGAACACCATGGGCAGTCGCCGCACGCACTCGGCCGCGTGGATGCAGCGCGCCTTGGACCACGTCACGGTGATGGCGTCGGTCGCGAACGTGTGCCGCTTGTCGCTCACGGGCTCGTCCTGCTGGGGGACGTGGCGGACGCCGGCGCAGCGACGGCATCGAACGCGAACACCGCGCGCTTGCCCATCGCCGCGCGGTATCCCCACAGCGCCGCGGCCGCCAGCGCCCCCATGCCGAGGGCGCAGATCGGCCAGTACCACGACGCGCCGGGCTGCTCCATGGGGAACGCGCGCAGCACGAGCATCGCGAAGCAGAACGCCAGTCCGCTCACGAGGCCCCAGCGCAACGAGCAGAACACGATGGCGGCGGTGAGCAGGCCCGTTGCGACGATGTCGAACACCGATGGAGGGCCCCCTTGCGACTGGACCACGAGGAGCGCCGTGAGCACGCTGCTGAGGGCCACGCCCACGATGCGCTGACGCGCGACGAGCGTGGTCACCGCCAGCGCAGCGCCGAACACGAGCACGATCTGCAGGGCCCGACTCAGCGACTGCAGCACCTGGGCCAGCGCAGCCGCGGTGCCCATGAGCGTGTCGGTCTGCTGTCCCACGTTCTCGAGCGCACCCGGCATGAGCAGCACGCCCGTGATGCGCGACCACGCGAACTGCAGCACGTAGAGCAGCAGCCAGAGTACCGTGGCGGACGTCACGCCGCGCAGCGCATCGGAGCCCACGCGCGGGTCCATCCAGCGGCCCTGGGTGAGCCGCAGCCAGGCGATCATGGGGTGCGGCCAGGTGCGGCGCACGATGGGCTCGAACGCCAGGTAGAGCACGAAGAGCGAGAAGAACGCCATCACCATGTTGCTGACGGTGAGCGCGAAGTAGAGCGGGATCGTCGACCAGCCCTCGGCACGATGCGACAGGAGCAGATTGTAGAGCGTGTTCATCGCAGCCGCGGCGGTCGCCACACGCGCGGCGGCGGCGAGATCGGCCTGGCGCGATCGCGCATGCCGCCATGCCAGCAGCAACACCCCGGCAGACACGAGCACACCGAACAGCCCGATGATCGATCCCGACGCCTCGGCGGGCCGCTGGGCGGACGTGAGCCCGAGGAGGCCGGGCGAGTTCGCGACGGACCCCATCCAGATGCTCAGGTGCACGAGCCGCCCGCGCATCGCGGCCATCTCCATGTGCATCCCATCGGGTGGCCCGCCCGCGAAGTGCGCGATCCGCGCCGTGCGCTGGTCGGCGTAGGCGCGCGGAGCGAGGCGCGAGCTGTCGGGGATCACGCGGCTCGGGATCCCCACGGTGACGAGCGCCGCGACGGCATCCCAGTCCACCGGCCCGGGCGGCGCCAGGGAATCGAGGCGCGGCGGCATGCCCTCCAGATGACGCAGGGACCCGCGGCCGTCGATCGTGAGCTCCACCTCGCCCGGCCAGAGCGTGCGGTCCGCGGGCCCGAGCGTCCACGCACGCGGATCCATCGGGCGCAGCACGCCCGGAGAGCCGAAGTAGCGCAGCCCGAACGGCGACGCGTGCCCGGCGCTGTCCCGCACCTGCGACATCTCGCGCACGCCGGGGCGGCGCAACAGGGGGCCGGCGATCGAACTGTAGTAGTAGAGCCGCCCGTACTCATCGCGGATCTCGGAGTAGCCGAGCGTGCGCGCCAGTTCGCGCGCGCGGTCCTGCAGCACTGTCGGCGGCTTCTCGAGCCGCAGCACCGTGAGCAACTGGCGACTCGGCAGCCATGCGATGCAGGCGACCAGCGCCGCCGCGAACACGATCAGCCACGTGGCGGCCGCCCGCGGCGACAGCGAGACCTCGCCCGCACCCTCGGCCACCAGTTCAGGGGACGGCGTCTCGCCCGCAGCGAGCGCTGCCGCGAGCGGGTCGCCGCCCGGCAGCGACGCCGCGACCAGCGCTGCGCTGCGCGGGCGCTGGGCGGGATCCACCGACAGGCAGCGCAGGATCGCGCGCTCACTCGCGGGGTCGATGCCGGGCGCCACCTGCGAGGGGTGGCTGGGCGTGGAGTTCTGCTTCAGGTACGCCTGCTCCGCCCAACTCGGCGCCTCGAACGCCTTGCGCCCCGTGAACAGCTCGTAGAGCACGAGGCCCAGCGCGTACACATCGCTCGCCACCGATGGCGGCTGGCCGCCCAGCTGCTCGGGCGCCATGTAGAGCGGCGTGCCCGCGAGCGGATCCTGCTCCGTCGCGCCCTCGACGAGCGCCGCGAGTCCGAAGTCCGTGAGGCGTGCGCGGCCGCGGCCGTCGATCATGACATTGGAGGGCTTGAGGTCGCGATGCAGGATCCCCAGCTCGTGCGCCGCGTGCAGACCGGCGCAGATCTCACGCGCGATCTGCACCGCCTTGTCGTGCGGCAGGCGTCCGATGCGCGTGAGCAGGCTGCCCAGGTCCTCGCCGTCCACGAACTCCATGCTCAGGAACGGCCGGCCGCCGATCTCGCCGATGTCGTACATGCGGCACACGTTGGGGTGCGCCACCTGCCGCGCGAGCCGCGCTTCGGACAGGAATCGCTCACGCAGCGACGCGTCGTGCTCGAGCCGCTCGGGCAGGAACTTGAGCGCCACCACCTCGCCCAGCTTGAGGTCGTCGGCGCGATAGACCTCGCCCATGCCGCCCTGGCCGAGCGGCGAGACGATGCGCCAGCGGTCGCCCACCATGGTGCCGGGCAGGAAGCGGGCCTGGGTCAGCGGCGTCTTGAGGCTCATGCGGTCTCCGGGGTCGAAATGCCGCGGGCAGGATAGCGCACGGCATAGGTTGTGCGCGGAAGATCTCGGGCGACGCGGACCGAGCCGGGGTCGTTGGGGCATCGCAGTCGAAGCGTCATCCCTCAGTGGGCATACGTCCTCCGATGGAGCCGGCACTTCGCGATCGCGCGGGTGGGCACCCGACGCCAGTAG
>CADEFY010000060.1 GCA_902826705.1 uncultured bacterium | reverse complement strand
CCACCGCCACCGCGTGGAATCGCAGCAGCGCGCACAGCGTGACCGCGCCGAACGCGGTGGCGATCAACGCCGTGGCGGGAGCGGGCGCCTGCGAGTACGCGTCCGGCATCCAGCTGTGCATGGGAGCCAGTCCCGCCTTGGTGCCGTAGCCCACGAGCGCGAACAGGAACGCCAGGCGCACGAAGCGCGGGTCCAGCGCCGCGGCGTGGTCGCGCAGCGCGCTCCAGCGCAGACTGTCCGCGCCCTCGCCGATCGCCCGTGCCCCTGCATGGTGCATGAGCACGGTGGCGAGCAATGCGAGTGCGATGCCGACCGAGCCGAGGATCAGGTACTTCCACGCCGCTTCCACCGCCTCGGGGCGGCGGTAGTAGCCCACGAGCACGGCGGCGCTCAGTGTGGCGCCCTCGAGCGCGATCCACATGAGCGCGAGGTCGTCGGCGAGGGCGGCGAGCAGCATGCAGGCCACGAGCAGGTGCACCATGGCTTCGTAGCGGCCCGCCTCCCAGCGTGCATCGTGCGGCTCGAGCGCGCGCACCACACGCATGTAGTCGTGGCCGTACCATGCGGTCAGGCTCGCCATGGTGGAGACCAGCGCCACCAGGAGCGCCGCGAGTGCATCGACGCGCAACCAGCCTCCGAGCGAGACGACAGGGCCGCCCGCGAGCACCAGAGCTGCCATGAGCCACGACGAGACGGCGCCGATCGCATGGCCCGCGAGCGACACGCGTGGCCCCCACGCGGCTCCGCGTGCGGCGAGTGCGACGAGCGCAGCGAGCGGCTGCAGCGCGAGGATCAAGACGGGAACGCTGCTCATTCGCGTAACGAGTCGAGGCGCGACACGTCGCCCTCGCCGAGAGTGTCCTCGATGCGCCCCACGAACAGGCCGAGCAGCGCGACGCCGGCGAGCAGGTCGAGCAGGATGCCCATCTCCACCACGAGCGGCAGCCCCTGCGTGAGCGAGACCGCGGCCAGGAAGATGGCGTTCTCGAGCAGCACGAGCCCGAGCACCTGCATCAGCGCCTGCCGCCGCGTCACCATCACGAACAGCGCCACGAGCGTCGTCGCCACCGACACGGGCAGGCATGAGGCGAGGATGCTCGGATCGGAGCCGAACAGCACGCGCGTCTGGCTGAACGCCAGCACCACGAGCGCGCCGCACACCAGCATGCCGGTGGGCAGCGCGACGCGCGTCAGCACCTCCTGCTGCTTCACCTGGCGCGCGAGCAGCATGGGGATCAGCCCCGCCTTGATCGCGAGCACCAGCAGCGCCGCCAAGGCGACGGCGCGTGAGGCCGTGTCGAGCGCCACCACCAGCGCGATGAGGGCCAGCGCGACCGAGTTCCAGCGGTAGGCCGAGATGCAGCCGCGCACACGGCGCGAGCCTGCGGCACGCAGCGCGCTCAGCAGGAACAGCCCGGCCAACAGGTTGACCGCGTTGCTGCGAGGCAGCCAGTCGGCGAGTTCGAGCGTGTTCATCGCATGAGTGCGTCGGAGGCCAGCGCGAGCAGCGACAGCAGGAACGCGAGTCCGAGGAACTCAGGCACGCGGAACAGCCGCATCTTGGCGGTCACGGATTCGAGCACGGCCACGGCGAGCGCGAGTGCCGCCAGCTTGGCCAGCCATGCGACGAGTGCGAGCGCCAGTCCTGCCGCGCTGGGCGAGGCCGCGATGCCCCAGGGCAGGAACAGGTGCAGCACGAGCGTGAGCAGCACCAACTGCCGGATGTACGAGGCCCACGAGACGAGCAGCAGGTGGCGTCCCGAGAGGTCGAGCACGAGCCCCTCGTGGATCATGGTCAGTTCGAGGTGCGTGGCCGGGTTGTCCACCGGCACGCGCCCGAGCTCGGCGATCGCCACCATCGCCATGGCGGCGAGCGCGAGCAGATGAGAGGGCGACATCCATGCAGCGGGGGAGGCGACGATGGCGCCACTGATGCGCCCGAGGTCGGTGCTGCTCGCGGCCATCGCCACCGTGAACCCCGACAGGATGAGGGCCGGCTCGGCCAGCGCGCTGAGCGCCAGGTGGCGGCTGGCGGCCATGCCGCCGAACGACGTGCCGCACTCCATCGCCAGCAACGCCAGCACCAGCCGCAGCGCGGCCAGCACGCCGACCGTGAGCAGCAGGTCGCCCGTGAGACCGCTGGCCTCGCGCGCCAACAGGACCGGCGTCCAACTCGCAGCAGTGATCGCGCAGCCGAGCGCCACGGCGGGCGCCAGTCGCGCCAGCCAGGAGGCATCGTCCGAGATCACGGTCTCCTTGCCCGCGAGTCGAGCGAGGTCGCGATAGCGCTGCAGCACCGGCGCCCCGCGGCGCATCTGGAGCCGCGCCTTGAGTGCCGCGACGACCCCTGGCCAGAGCGGAGCCAGCGCCACGATGAGGAGCGTCTGCCCGACGGTCAGCAGCACGCCGCTCATCCGCGCCCCCAGACGAGCAGCGCCACGAGCGTGATGAGCAGATACGCGAGGTAGAGATGCAGTTGCCCGGACTGCAGCCGGCGCGCCTGCTCCGACACGAACAGCACGCTCTGCACCAGCGGCGCCAGCAGCGGCCGCTCGAGCAGGCGCGCATCACCGCTGCGCACATGCGTGCGACGCGGAGCGTAGCGCTCGCCCTCCTGCAGGGTGGCGGTGTCCTCACCTGATCGCAGCACGGGTTCGAACAGCAGCCGCAGCGGTCGCGCGAACGCGTGCGCGGAGTATTGCGAACGTGGCGCCACGGGTGCACCGCACGTCCAGCTCGGGGCCGTGCGCGGCGCCGAGCGCACACGGCCGAGACGAGCGAGCAGCACTGCGACGCCGCTGAAGAGTGCGACCGAGACGGCTGCACCGACGGGCGACGCACTGGCCCCGGCGACGGTGAGCGCCAGGGCGCTGGCCGCCGAGAGCCCGTCTGACGGAGCTGAGGGCAGCATGGACGCGAGCGGGCGCTCGAGCAGTGCCAGCAGTTGCGGTGCGCCGAGACCGGCCACCACCGCGAGCGCGGCGGCCACGAGGAGCGCGGCACTGACCAGTGGGTCCTGCTCGCGCGCGGCGTCGGCGAGCGCGCTCCTCGGCCGGCCGAGGAAGCCCACGCCGAGCAGCTTGGCGCATGCGGCGAGCGCGAGCGCCGTGGCGAGCGTGAGTCCCGCCACCGCGAACGGAGCCAGCAGGCGGAGCTGGCCCGCTCCTGCCGAGTAGCCGTGCAGCAGCGCCTGCAGCAGCAGCCACTCGCCAGCGAAGCACGACAGCGCGGGCAGGCCCGCAAGGGCCAGCACCGACACCATGGCGGCCACGCCCGCGCGCGGCATGCGTCGCGCCAGCCCGCCCCACTGCTCCAGGTCGCGCGAGCCGACGACATGCGCGACCTCGCCGACCGAGAGGAACGCGGCCGCCTTGGCGAGCCCGTGGCCGATCGCATGCATGAACGCCGCAGCGAGAGCGACGCGGGCGAGGGCGGGTTGCGCCGCTGCATGCAGCAGCGCGGCCAGGCCCAGTGCCATCGCGAGCAGGCCCGAGTGCTTGACCGTCGACCAGGCGAGCAGCCGCTTGGCGTCCGGCTCGACCGCGGCGTAGACCGAGCCCACGAGTGCGGTGACGACTCCCGCGACCAGCAGCACCGTGCCCCAGTCCGCGGGGGGCGAGCCGGGCAACTGCCATGCGAACCGCATCATGCCGTAGAGCCCCGCGGACACCATCGCCCCCGAGAGCACTGCCGACACCGGCGCGGGCGCCTCGGGGTGCGCGAGTGGCAGCCATCCCTGCAGTGGCACGAGGCCGAGCTTGACCGCGAACCCGGCGGTGAGACACCACGCCAGCGTGCTCGCCTCACCTGGCGACAGCGTGGCGAAGGCGGTCGCCATCGCCTCGAGCGTCCAGCCGCCGCGTGCACCGAGCGACAGCAGCGCGCCTGCGATCAGCGCGGCGCCCACCTGCGACATGGCGAGATAGACATACGTCGCGCGACGCGCGCGGGCACTCGTGGGATCGCTCGCGACCAGCGCCGCGGACAGGAGCGTCATGCCCTCCCATGCCAGCAGGAACAGCACACCATGCCGCGCGACGAGCGCGACCAGGAGCGCCAGTACGAACCCCGCGTGCAGCGCGAGCCGTTCATGGCCGCCACGGCCGTGCGAGGCATGCGCTGCGAACGACACGGCGGACACCAGTCCGAGCAACAGCACGAATGGCGCTGCGAGCGCATCGAGCCCGAGCGTGAAGGGCTGCGTCGGGAACCCGGGCCACCATTCCAGCGCCTGCACGTCGGCTCCCGCCAACGCGCGCATCGCCGCAGCCGCTGCGAGTACGCCACCGATCGCGCCCAGCGCACGTGCGGATGCGCCATGTCGCACCCGAGCCGCCGTCGCGCCCGTCGCCCGCATCCTCGTGGTGATCGCGGCGAGCACGGCCGCGAGTAGCGCGGTGATCGCGCCGACGAGGAGCGCACCATCGAAGCTGGCGGCGGGCATGGACCATCCGTGGTCGGAGTCGTCGCAGCGGCGCCGCCGGCGGCCTCGCCGGGTGCCGCATGCATGAGGCCGAGGCGATGGATACACCCCGCACCCTCGCGGGACAAGACGCAGGGGCCCGCGTATCGTCGCGCCCGGCGAACGACCTCGCCCCGAGTTCCCGACCCCCCGACCCGGAGCCCCCATGTCCGAGCGAGCGCGCTTCACCGGCAAGGCCATCCTCGTCACCGGCGCCAGCAGCGGCATCGGCCGCGCCTGCGCCCTGGGCCTCATCGCAGAGGGGGCGGATGTCGCGCTCGCCGGCCGCCGACGCGACCGCCTCGAAGCGGTCGCTGAAGCGGCCACGCGACTGGGGCGCGAGCCGCTGATCCTCACGGGCGATGTCCGCGACGAGGCCACTTGCGCCGAGTGGGCGCGGCAGACCGAGGCTCGGTTCAGCGGGCTGGACGGGCTGGTCAACGCCGCAGGCGTGCTGGGCAATGGCGCAGTGGATGCCACGCCGATCGCCGAGTGGGACCGCATCATGGACAGCAACGTGCGCAGCATCTTCCTGCTCACGCGCGTGATGGCCGAACTGATCAAGCGCCGCAAGGGTGCCGTGGTCAACCTGTCTTCGGTCACCGGCCTGCGGCCGTATGCGAACCTCGCGGCCTACTGCGTGAGCAAGGCCGCGGTCGACATGTACACGCGCTGCGCGGCACTCGACTTCGCACCACACGGCGTGCGCGTCAATGCGGTCAATCCCGGTGTGGTGGTCACCGAACTGCACACGGTGACGCACGCGGTCGCCGACTACGAGGCGTTCCTCGAGCGCGCCCGCTCCACGCACCCATTGGGCCGCGTCGGCCGCCCCGAGGACGTCGCCAGCGCCGTGCTGTTCCTGCTGAGCGATGAGGCCGGCTGGATCACTGGCGACTGCCTCTCGATCGACGGCGGCCGCGCCCTGACCAGCCTGCGCTGAGCCTGGTGGGCTCGACTCGACTCGCTCCTTCGCGCGGGGTGGCGCGCGTGCGGGGGCCGGGGGATCTCGGGGGGCCTCAGCGTCGGGTCGGTGACGTCCTGTCACCGTCCCTCCTGCGACGGGGCGGTTCCGCTTCCTGCGGAACCGCCCCTCTGCACTTCGGCCCCGCCGAGTCCCCCGGCCCCCGCACGCGCGCCACGCCGGGGCTCACTCGCTCGATCCGCGGGCCGGGAGGGGGGAGAGAGATCCCTTGAAAGAGAGGGGCGGTGTGCCGATGCCCATTGGGATATGGCCGCTCCCCTTCATATCCCCGTCAGTGCAGCGGGTCTCCTGGTGGCTGCGGTCGCGGTCATCGGGGGCGGGCCGTTGTTCGCGGCCGGACTGGCGGCGCTGCGTGGGCGGCGCGCCGCGCGGGCGCTCACGCCCGTGCCGCTCACGCCCAAGAGTCGTGGGCCGGTGCTGGTGCGCGGCCGCGTGCAGCTCGAGAGCCCGCTGTTCGCGCCGCTGTCGCAGCGCGCGTGCGCGGGCTTCGTGCTCGAGGTGGCGGCCCACGGAGCGCCGCTGGGCGGGCAGGTGCAGGAGCGCCGCGCGTTCCGCTTGATCGCCGACGGCTGTGAGGCGCACGTGGCGGCCGAGGACGGGCAGTGGGCACCGGTCGAGACCGACTCGCGCGAGATCGCCCCGGGCGAGGTGCTGCCCACGCGGCTCGAGCAGTTGCTCGACCAGGTGCCAGAGGCGCGCTGGCTCCGGGCGCGCGGTGCGATGCGGCTCACCGAGCGCGCGCTCCTGCCGACGGCGGAGGTCTGGGTGGCGGGCACGATCCGCCGGGCGCGCCCGGCGGAGGCTGCGGTCGAACGCGTGCTCGCGGCCACCGGCACCGACGACGCCACCGCCGTGCTCATCGAGGCCTCCGGACATGCGGACCCCGAGCTGTGGATCGAGGGCGGCGAGGCGCTTCCGGTCGTGGTGTCGCACGCGTCGCCCGAGCCCGCACGGCTCGCGCCTCCCGCGTGGCAGATCGGCCTGGTGCTCGTGGGACCGCTCGTCAGCCTGCTCGGACTGCTCTACCTGGCACAGGCGCTCGACCAGCGTACGGGAGGTCGCGCCGGATGAGCATGACCGCTTCGCTCTTCTCCAGCGCCGCCACGCTCATCGGACCCGGGCTCTGCTGGTTCGGGTTCCGGCAGTTGCGCATCCGGCAACTCATCGAGCACACGCCCACCGCGCGCATCCGCTCGATGGCCATGGGCTTCGTGGAGCTCAACGGTCGCGTGGAGTGTCGCAGCCGCGTCACCGCGCCGTTCTCGGGGCAGGCGGTGGCCTACTGGGAAGTGGAGGTGCAGACGTTGCGCACGTCCCGCCGCGGCCAGCGCAGTTGGAACACGGTGCACCAGGCGCGCTCGGGCAGCCCGTTCTACCTGCGTGATGAGACCGGCGTGGCGCTGGTGTTCCCCGAGGGCGCCGATGTGCGCACGTCGATCGGCGTGCAGGAGGAGACCGGCGGGCTCGGCGTGCCGCAGATGTACATGGACTACATGGAGCGCGCCGGCCTCGGCATGCGCGTGCTCTGGGCCGTGGGGCCCATGCGGTTCCGCGAGCGCGTGCTCGCCGAGGGGCAGAGCGTCTACGTGCTCGGCCGTGCGCACCCCAAGCCCATGGCGCACACGGTGAGTGAGCCCGAGGAGGAGGTGCTCGAGGCCACGGGCACCGACGCGTGGACCGCGCGCCGCCTGGGCAGCGTGGATCGCGAAGTGCAGGGCGTGGTGCGGCGCTCGAGCAGCGACGCCTGCTACCTGATCAGCCCGCGTTCCGAGAAGGCCATGTCCGCCGAGTACGCCATCAAGGCCTTCGCGGGCCTCGTCGGCGGACCGGCGATCACGTTGTTCGGTGTCTGGTGTCTGCTCGAGCTGGCCAGGTCCGGGCAGCTGTTCCGTTGAACCCGTGCCGGCCGTGCGCCGGCGAACTCCCCTCGCAGATGGAGGCGCTCGATGCATCCGGCGGAGATCCTCTGGACCGTGGTGATCGGCTTCCTGTTGGTGGGATCGGTGGGGTACTTCCTCACGATCTACAACGGGCTGGTCGAGATGAAGAACAACATCGGCCGTTCATGGGCCAACATCGACGTGCTGCTCAAGCAGCGCCACGATGAGCTGCCCAAGCTGATCCGCGTGTGCGAGGCGTACATGCAGCACGAGCGCGCGGTGTTCGACAAGCTGTCCGAAGCGCGGGGCGCGCTGGCGGGAGCGCGTTCGGTGGGGCAGCGGGCGCAGGCCGAGAACCAGCTCACGCAGGCGCTCGGCGGGTTCTTCGCCGTGGCCGAGAGCTATCCCGAACTCAAGGCCAACCAGTCGTTCGCCTCTCTGCAGCAGCGCATCAGCGAGCTCGAGAACTCGATCGCGGACCGGCGCGAGTTCTATAACGACTCCGTCACGCTGTTCAACACCCGCATCGAGCAGATCCCCGACTCGTGGGTGGCGCAGGGGATGGCGCTGCAGTCGGCGGAACTCTTCAAGGTGTCCGACGCGGAGCGCGAGGACGTGCGCGTCGAGTTCAAGATGTCCGCCTGAGCATCGCTGCACCGCGACGAGCCCCCGCGATCTCGCATCGCGGGGGCTCGCGCGCTCCCGCGTTTGCCGCGACTCGCGACGCGAGGTAGCGTGCCGCGCAATCCCCATGCGAACCCCGCATCTGCCCGCTGACGCCGCGACTCCCGAGGAGACCGCTCCGCGCTGGCGCATCGCCGTCTCCGGGCTCGGTCGAGCCGGCGTGGCGTATGCGATGGCGATCGCCGGTCATCCCGGTTGCCAGCTCGCCGGACTCGTGGATCCGCGCGCCGACCGCCGCGCGTTCGCCAAGGGCGCCGGGTTCAAGGTGCCGATCGTGGCGTCCCTGGCGTCGCTGCTGCAGCGCGCCGCGCCGCAGGCTCTGGTGGTCTGTGGCGCATCCTCGACGCGCGCGGCAGATGTGCGCGCGGGGATCGACGCCGGACTGGCCACGCTGGCCGACGGGCGACTGGCGGAGACTGCTCAGGAGGCGGACGCGCTCGCGACCGCGCTTCGGGACGCGCGCGCGCTCGTGGCCTGTGGAGGGGCGCCGCTGCTGCACCCGCTGTTCCGGCGTGCGGGCGAGTGGCTCGCGGCGGGTGCGCTGGGACCGCTCGTGCGCGTGCAGACCTCGGCGTACGTCTCGCGTGTGTTCTCCGCCGCCTCCCGCCCTGCCAACCGCGACGTGATCGACCCCATGGCGGATGACGCGCTCATGCTGCTCGACGGGCTCGTCGGGCCCGCCCAGGCGGGCGAGGTGCGTGCGCAGGCGCTCTACGGCAACGGCCCCGATGAACTGCACGCCGAACTCGTGCTGCAAGCGGGTGCGACCGCGTCCCTCGACCTCTCGTGGAGCGTGCCGGGCTACCCACGGCCGGCCATCGTCGTCGAGGCCGAGGGCCGCCGCGGCCGGCTGCTCGCCTCAGATGACGCGATCGAACTCGAACTCCACGAACCCGCCGCCGGACTCCAGGCCGGCGCGCACCAGGTGGCGGCGGGCGAGTGGGGTCCGCAGGCGCCGTTCGAGGCAGGCGAACCGTCCATGGTGCTGGCGGCGTTCGTCCAGGCGCTCGACGGCGATCCGGCCACCGCGGCGCTCCTCGATGCGCAGCGGGGGCTGCGCGTGGCACGGCTGCGCGAGGCGATCCGCGCAGCCACGCCGGTCGTGGCCGCACGGGTCACGCCATGAACGCCACCGTGCCGCGGCTCGTGTTGTCGATCCTGTCGCTCGATCTTCCCGTGCGCGCGAGCCGCGAGCGGCTGCTCGAGATGACCGGCCGCTACCGCGAGGCCGAGTCGCTCGCCGTGGGACTCGTCAAGGCGCTCGATGCCGGCGCCGAGGCGGTGTGCGCGGTGCCCTCCGCGCCGCTCCGGGGAGCGCTCACCGCGCTCAAGAAGCCGCTTCCCGTGCTGGCGCGCCTTCCGCTCACGCCGCCGGCCCTGGACCTGCGCGAGGATCACTGGCTCATGCGCGAGCCCCGTGAGCGCAATGAAGCGGGCTTCGGGCTGGAGGGCGCCGCGCAGCGCGTGGCGCTGCTTCCAGCGGCGATCACGGGCGACGTGTCCGCCCGCGTCGCGGCACGCATCGATCAGGAGTCGGGCGCGTGGCCCACACGCTCGCGCGCGGGACTGCTGCTCTGCGCGCCAGTCACCGATCTCGTGCTCGCCGCCGGTCATGCGCGCGCGCTCGAGCGGTTGCTGCGCCACGGGCGCTCGCGATTCGGACTCGCCGGGCTCGAGACGCGCAACCCCGGCTGGCTGCTCGCGCGACTGCACGAGTGGGGGATCGAGCCCGACTTCGTCCTGGCGCCGATCGATCCGCTCGGCACGGCCATGACGCCCGATGCCGAGACCACCCGCGCGGAGATGCAGCGCGGCTCGGTGCGTCTGTTGGCGAGCGAAGTGCGCGGCGGCGGACCGACCGCGCTCGAGGCCGGAGCGCGGGATGCGCTGGACCGTGGCGCGTGGGGCCTGGCGGCCGACCTCGTGGAACTCAGCGACCTCTCGTCCGACCTGCGCGGCCTCGCCGCGATGCTCGCGAGCCGGTCCCGCTGACCCGGCGCCGCGGCCACGCGGAGTCCTCAGACAGGACCTAGAGGCTCTGCGTCCAGTCGTGCACGGCCTTCACCACGGTCAGGTTGGCGCGGCGCAGGCTCTCGGCGAACACGGCACTGTTCGGCCATTGGTGCTTGCCGCACTCACAGGCGAGCCGGCCGTTGGGAAGCTCGACCACCTTGCACGGGCGCTGCGGGTCCTTGCACTGCGGGCACATCGACATGCGGACTCCTCCACGCTGGGGATCCCGGCCGCCAGAAGGCGACCGCGTTGTGGTGCAGTCTAGCCCGGACGGTTCACGCGCCGCGAGCGGCGGTCCCGCCGCTGCCCCACGCCCGCGCGGCGTCGGTGACCGCGTTGGCGCGCGCGATGCGCGCGAACACCTCCGCACTCGTACGGCGCTGGCGCGGCCGAGCGGTGTCGGTGAAGTCGACGCCGTACAGGCCGAATCGGCCATGGAAGCCATCGGACCACTCGAAGTTGTCGAGCAGGGACCAGTGGAGGTACCCCAGCACCGGCACGCCGCCCGCGATCGCGCGATGCATCGCGGTGATGAAGTCGAGCAGCGCGCGCGGCCTCAGCGCATCGTGGGCGTCGGCCACGCCGTTCTCGGTCACCAGGACCGGCTTGCCGGACCGGGCGGCCGCACGCAGTGCCTGCTCGAACCCGTCCGGGAAGATCTCCCAGTCGAGGTCGTTACGCGGCGCGCCCGGGCGCGCCACATGCGAGGGATCGGCGAACGCCTTCACCATCCAGCGCGTGTAGTAGTTGAGCCCGTACCAGTCGAACGCCCCCGCGAGTTCGGGCAGCACCCGGCGAACGCGCGTGGCGCCGGGGATCGACAGGTCGATCACGCCATCGACCGGCGCGCGATCGACGGCCTCGTTGAACACCCGGCGCTCGAAGTGGGCGACGAGGCGGTCGAGCGGGTGCCACGCGCGAAGCGCCTCGAGCTGGGGGCGGTGCTTGGCGAATCCCGCACGGACGGCCGCGCCGTCGCCATCGGCGTCCCAGCGATCCTCCGCGTGCAGGACGCGATAGGCGCGGCCGTGCGCCTCGAGCTGGTGTGCGATCACCGTGAGCGCGCGCGAGTCGTCGCGCACGCGCGGCGGCCAGACGCCCTCGGACCACCCGCGGAACGCGAACACCTCCGGCTCGTTGACCGTGCACCACCAATCCACCTCGCCGCCGTACTCGCGGGCGCAGAAGCGCACGAACGCCTCGAATCGGTCGACGACGCGCCGGTCCTCCCAGCCCCCCTCGTCGGCCAGCCAGAGCGGGTTGGTGAAGTGATGCAGCGTGACGATGGGCGTGAGTCCGTGCCGCTTCAGCGAGGCGAGCACGTCGTGGTAGTGCGCCACCTCGGCAGCATCGAACTGTCCCGGGCGCGGTTCGATCCGGCTCCACTCGAACGACAGCCGATGCGCGTTGTGTCCGTCGGCTGCAGCGAGCGCGAAGTCCGCGTCGAATCGCGCGTAGTGTCCGCAGGCCTCTCCGCTCTTCTCCCCGCCGCGGATGGCACCGGGCACGAGTTCGAAGCGCCACCAGTCGTTGCGCGTGTTGCCGCCTTCGACCTGATGCGCGGACGTCGCGGCACCCCACAGGAAGCCAGGCGGGAACGGGAGGTCGCTCATGTGCGCGACGCTAGCGCGGACCGATCGTGGGACGCCAGCAGCGCGTCGGCGGGAGAGACCACGCCACCCGGCATGGGGCTTCTCCGGGTGGCGCGTCGACGCGACGGTCTGCCGCCGTCGCGACTTCAGGGCATGCGGATGATGCGTTCGGTCTGTTGCACTCCGGGGGCGTCGAAGCGCACGAAGTAGAGTCCCGCCGGGATCCGCTGCGCCGCCAGGTCGAGCGCGGTCTCCGACGCACCGGCAGGCTGCCAGCCGAGCGCACGGTCGAGCACGGTGCGCCCGGCGACATCGAACAGACGCACGCGCGCCTGGCCGGCGCGAGGCTGGGCGAACGCCATGCGCAGTGTGGCGCCGCGCGCGGGGTTCGGCCACAGGCGCATCCCCGCGGCCAGCGTCGGGGGTTGGTCGACGCCCACGATCGGGCTGTGCGCGAAGCTCCAGGGCGGAGTCACCGCGACCTGTCCCGCCAGGTCGACGGCGCGCAGGCGCAGCTGATGCATGCCCGGAGCGATCTCCTGGAGCGCGAGGATCGGCATGGTCCATTCGAGCTGCTTCGTGGGATCGCCGATCCGGGACACGACCGAGCGCCAGGGACCGTCGT
>CADEFY010000059.1 GCA_902826705.1 uncultured bacterium | reverse complement strand
GAAGCCCCACAGATTCGTCCACGCGCGGCGCGACGTCGCGTCGAGGAAGACGTAGTCGTCATTGAGGAACGGCATGCGCAGCGCGTCGGGATACGACAGCAGCAGCGCCACCGCCCCCACCGCGCCCACGAGCCACGCCGGCGGCACGCGATGCGGCGGCGCCGCCTCCGGTGCGCGGCGCGGGCGCGCGGTGATCAGGGCCGCCACCTCGCGAGGAAGACGTTGGTCTCGCCCGCGACCGAGCCGCCCCGGTTCGAACAGAACACCAGCCACTGCCCATCCGGGCTGAACATCGGGAACCCGTCGAAGTCCTCGTCGGTGGTGACGCGCTGGGGCTCGCCGCCACCGACCGACACGAGGAAGAGGTCGAAGTTGCGACCGCGCGGCGTGGGCCAGTTGCTCGAGTAGAGGATGTGGCGGTCATCAGGCGTGAAGTACGGCGCGAAGCTGGCACCGGGCTTGTCGGTGATCTGTCGCGGATCGCTGCCATCGGCATTGGCCACCCACAGGTCCATCTTGGACGGACGCACGAGATCCTGAGCGAGCAGCGACTTGAACGTCGCGTTGGCGGTGCTGTCCGCCGTGCGGTGCGTGCGCCAGACGATGCGCTTGCCATCGTGCGAGAAGAACGCGCCGCCGTCGTAGCCCACGGCGTCGGTGAGACGCGTGAGCTGAGAACCGTCCGGGCGCATGCGATACAGGTCGATGTCGCCATCCCGCTTGCTGGTGAACACGATCCACTGACCGTCGGGCGAGACGGTGGCCTCGGCGTCGTAGCCCTCATGCGCGACCAGCTTGCGCAGGTCGCTGCCGTCGGGCTTCGCGGAGTAGATGTCGTACGACGGGTAGACCGGCCACACATAGCCGTGCGAGCGATCCGGCTCGGGCGGGCAGTCCGCGCCGCCCTCGTGCGTGGAGGCGAACAACACGCGCTGGTCGCGGTCGAAGAAGTAACCGCACGTGGTGCGTCCCGTGCCGGTCGACACGCGCGTCACGCGCCCCGTGCGCAGGTCCATCACGAACTGCTGGTCGCACTTGGCCTCGCCCGTCATGGCCTGGAACACGAGCCGGCGGCCATCGCTGCTCCAGTACGCCTCGGCGTTCTGCCCGCCGAACGTGAGCTGGTGGAGTTCGGCGAAGTGCGACTCGCCCTCGCGGATCAGATGCCTGGCATCCTTGGCCGTCGGCGGCACGGGCGATGCGGGGCGCTTGGCGCCCCCGACCACGGCCGAGCCCAGGCCGATGGCGATGGTGAGCGCTGCGAACGTGCGTCCCTTCACGGTCTCCTCCCCAGGGTGACGAGGAGTTCCATGCGCTCCGCGCCCCGTGTGATGTTGACGCGCACGGACTGGCCCGGCTTCCGGGACCGCAGTGCGAACGTGTAGTCGTAGATGTTGTCCACCCGGATGCCATCGAACCCGACGATCGTGTCGCCGCCCTTCAGTCCCCCCTGCTCCGCCGGGCTGCCGCTGCGCACACCCGAGAGCAGCACACCGCCCTCGGTCTGCAGGTAATCGGGGATCGTGCCGAGATACGAGCCATAGCCGCCGCCGCCGGCGATGCGCCCCATGCTCGCGGTGTCCGCCTTGGCGCGCGTGAAGATCAGGCGTGGACGCGCCGAGAGCGAGTCGAGCAGCGCCTCGGCCAGGTGCGAGATGCGTGCGACGCCGGCTGCGTGGACCTTGTCCCAGGTGTCGCTCGGACGGTGGTAGTCCGCATGCGCGCCCGTGAAGAGCATGAGCACCGGGCGGTTCTTCTTGTAGAACGAGCTGTGGTCCGAGGGGCCGTAGCCATCGTCACTCGTGCGCAACTGGAACCCCGCCGAACCCAGGGCGGCGTTGGCGCCCTCGAGCATCCCGCGCCACGCGGGGGACGTGCCCACGCCCATCACCGACAACTTGTCCTCGCGCAGCCGGCCCACCATGTCCATGTTGATCATGGCCTCGAGCGTCTCGAACGGCCGCGGCGGGTCATCGGCGAAGTGCGACGAGCCCACGAGCCCGATCTCCTCGGCGGTGAACGCGACGAACGCGATCGTCGGCGCTCGCACGGCGCGTCGGCGCGCGGCCATGCGCTCGGCTGCGAGCACCATGGCGGTGGTGCCGGAGGCGTTGTCGTCGGCGCCCACATGCGGCTCGTGCGCATCGGGCGAGAGCGACGAACTGCCGCCGAGCCCGAGGTGGTCGTAGTGCGCGCCCAGCACCAGCATGCGCGTGCTGTCGGCCCCCGGCAGCAGGCCCACGACATTGCGTGTCGTGGCGCGCGTGCGCTCGAGCGCCACAGTGAGCGTGACCGAGTCCGGCAGCGCGAGGGTGAAGGGCCGCTTCTGGGACTCGATGCGCTCCTGCGCGGCCGCGATCGTCGTGCCCGCGCCGCGCAGCAGCGCGTCGGCGACGTCGGTGGAGATCGAGGCGGCGAGCAGACCGCTGGTCATGTAGCCACTGCCGTCACGCTGCGGTGCGCGCAGCGGTTCCCCTGCGTGCCAGCGCGGGCCGTGCACCACCAGCATGCCGATCGCGCCGTGCTCCCGCGCGTTGATCGCCTTGGTGCGCAATTCGGCGTGCGGCGTGTTGAAGCTGCCGTCGAATCGGCTCGTGGAGTCCATCTCACCGGGCTCCTGCGCAAGCACCAGCACGATGGCGTCATGCACGTCGAGCCCCGCGTAGTCGTCCCAGTCGAAGCCCGGCGCCGTGACGCCATGGCCCACGAACACCACGCGTCGGCGCACGGTGCCGTTGGTGGAGAAGCCCACGGGCTGCATCGCCTCGCCTGCCTCCCAGCGCTGGGTGCCCACCTCGACGAACGTGGGCTGCCGCACCTGCACTCCCGTCGTGACCTCGAGCGGCTGGAACCACGTACCCGCCTCCCCGCCCGGCGTGAGCCCCGCGCGTCGGAAGCGTTCGGCGATCGCATCGGCGGCCAGGTCGATCCCCGCCGTGCCGATGCCGCGCCCCTCCCACGCGGGATCGGCGAGCTGCCGCACCAGATCCCGCGCCGCGAGGGAATCGGGTCCGAGCCAGCGCGGGGCACGCGCGCCAGCCGCGCCGGCGGGGACTGCGAGTCCCAGTGCGAGTGCGACCGCGAGACACCGTCGGATCATGAACGTCCCTCCCACAGGAGCCGCATGCCGTGCAGCGTCAGCTCCTCGTCGATGGCGGTGATGGTCTCGCACTCCGGTGCGAGCACGCGGGCGAGCCCGCCGGTGGCGATCACGTGCGGCTTGCCGCCGAGTTCGCGAGTGATCCGGCGGACCAGGCCGTCGACCAGCCCGGCGTATCCCCACAGCACTCCCACGCGCAGGCACTCCTCGGTCGTGCGCCCCAGCGCGCGCTCCGGGCGGCGGAACTCCACGCGCGCCAGCCGGGCCGCCCGCCGGAACAGCTCCTCCGAGGATGTCACCACGCCCGGCGCGATCGCGCCACCCACATAGGCGCCCGAACGGCTGACGCAGTCGAACGTGGTGGCCGTGCCGAGGTCGACGACGATCGCCGGCGCACCGTGCCGCGCGATGGCTCCCACCGCATTGGCGATGCGATCCGCACCGACCGACGCCGGATCCGGCACCTCGATGCGCAACGACGACGTGCCGGCGCCGACTTCGACGGGCGGGGCACCGGTCACGCGCCGGAGCGCCTCGGCCCAGGCTGCGGTCGAACCCGGCACGACCGAGCACACCACGCTCCCGGCCCCGCGCATGCGTGCGCGGCCGAGCAGTTGCGTGAGCGTGACCGTGAGTTCGTCGGCAGTCGCGCGGCCGCTCGTGACGCGCCAGTAGTCCTGCAGCTCCACGCCGCGGAAGCGGCCCACCACCGTCTCGCTGTTGCCGACATCCACTGCAAGCAGCGCGCTGGCCGGAGCCGTGCGTGCACTACGTCGAGTCGCCACCCGGTCCCCCTTCGATCGGGCCGAGCACGTCGGCCTCCTCGCGTGCGCGCCGACGGGCCACCAGGAACGACAGGCCGACGCTGATGAAGTAGAGCGCCACCATCGGGCCGCCCATGATGATCTGTGCCGTGACGAGGTCGCCCGGCGTGATGAGCGCCGTGACGATGAAGATGACCACCACCGCCACGCGCCACTGCTGCAGCAGGAACAGCGGCGTGACGATGCCGAGGAAGGTGAGCAGCATGGTGACGAGCGGCAGCTGCATGAGCGTGCCGCAGGCGATGCAGAGGTTGTAGACGAAGTCGAGCAGCGCACTCAAGCGGATCTGTTCCACCATGCCCGGCAACAGGAAACGGTCGAGCACCTGCAGTACCAGCGGGATCAGATAGCCATAGGCCGCCGCCGCGCCCGCTCCGAACAGCGTGAACGAGCAGAGCACGAGCACGGGCACGAGGTGCCGCTCGCGCCGCAGCAGTCCCGGCACCACGAACGACCACACGCGCCAGAGGACGACGGGCAGCGCCAGGAAGCCGCCGATCACGATCGCCAGCTTGAAGCGCTCGTTGAACGCCTCGAAGGGCGACAGCACCGAGGCCTGCCCCACGGTGCGGGCGATCAGGTCCTGCAGCACGCGCGGCGCCAGCCACCAGCCGAACACGCCGCCCGCGAGCACGGCGAGTACGGCATGCAGGAGCACGCTGCGCAGCTCCTCGAGATGGTCGAGGAACGGCATCTCGCTGCGCTGGCGCGGGTCGACGAACTCGTCGTCGTGCCGGAACTCCCGCGCCCGTCGCGGATCGTCCGGGGGCAGGTGCGGACTCGTCATGCCGAAGCGGCTCCCATCTCGAGGTCGCCCGCGAGCACCGTGGTCTCCACCCCGCTCTCGAGACGCAGCACCAGCGCCCCATCGGCGTCGAGCCGCTGTGCGACACCGGTCAGCGGGCCCGTGGGCGTGCGCACGGTCACCGGTCCACCCCAGAACGCAGCACGCGCGCTCCACGCCTCGAGCACGGCATCGCGGTCGCCCTCCTGCGCTTCGTCCCAGATCGGCTCGAGCGCATCCAGCACCTCGGCCGCCGCCACCTCCATCGGGACATCGACGCCGAGGAGCGCGAGGGACGTGGCGGTGTCGCGCAGTTCGGGCGGGAAGTCCTCGCGCCGCTGGCGCACGTCGATCCCGATGCCCACCACCACCACCTCGCCGCCACGCGGATCGCGCCGCATCTCGCACAGCACCCCTGCGAGCTTGCGGCCCTCCGCGAGCACGTCATTGGGCCACTTGAGCTGCACCGTGGCGCCCATGCGCTCGCACGCGCGTGCGACCGCGAGCCCGACGGCGAGTGGCAGCACGCCTGCCTGTCGCACGTCGCAGCCCAGGTGGAGCGCACAGCTCAGGGCCAGCCCGAGCCCGGGGGCATGCACCCAGCTCCGGCCGCCGCGACCGCGTCCGCCGGTCTGCTGGTGGGCGATCACCGTCACGCCATCGCCCAGCCCCGCGCCCCAGGCGTCCCAGGCATCGTCGTTGGTGGACGCAGTGGACTCGCGCACGAGCAGCGTGCGGCCCAGCCGGCGCGTGGTGAGTCTCGCGGCGAAGGCGGCGCGATCGAATCCCACGCTCAGCCGACCTCCTCGATCTCGAGGCTCAGATCGAGCGCGGGCGCCGAGTGCGTGATCGCGCCCACGGACAGGTAGTCGGCGCCGGTCTCGGCGTATCGCCGCACCGTGGTCAGGTCGATGCCGCCCGAGATCTCGACCTCGGGCCAGCGGCGTGCACCCGCCCGCGCTCGCGGGTGGTCGGGCGGGTTCGCGGCGAACCAGCGGTCCACTTCCTGCACGGCGCGCCGTACGGAGTCGACTGGTTGGTTGTCGATCAGGATGCGGTCCACCTCGGGCCGCAGCGCCTCGCGCAGCTGGTCCATGGACTCCACTTCCACCTCGAGCAGCAGATCGCGGCGCGTGCGCTGGATGCGGTCGATGCAGGCGGTGAGCCCGCCAGCCGCACGGATGTGGTTGTCCTTTACGAGGTACATGTCCCAGAGCGCCAGCCGGTGGTTCTGCCCACCGCCGCACTGCACCGCGTACTTCTCGAGGAACCGCAGCCCGGGCGTGGTCTTGCGCGTGTCGAGGATCGCCGCTCCCGTGCCCTCGATCGCCTCGACGAAGCGGCGCGTCTGCGTCGCCACGCCGCACAGTCGCATCATGAAATTGAGGGCCGTGCGCTCGGCGGTCATGATGCTCGCCGCCGAGCCACCGATCTGCAGCAGCACCACTCCCGCCTCGACCGTCGTGCCGTCGGGCACGAGGCGCTTGAGCTTGAGCGAGGGGTCCACTTCGCGGAACGTCATCTCCGCGATCTCACCACCCGCCACGACGCCGGGCGCCTTGGCCATGATCACCGCGCGCGCCCCCACTCCCGAGGGCACGGTGTTGAGCGTGGTCACGTCGCCGGTGCCGACGTCCTCGGACAGGGCGAACTTCACGAGGGGCAGGAAGCTCTCGAGCATCGTCTAGCGGTCCCGGCCGAATCGGCGCTTGATGTTGCGCGGCTCGCGCCCGCCGCGCCCGCGCCGCGGTCCCGCCTCGAGCCCTGCGGCCACGGCCTCGGCGGGGGCCGCACCCGCCGCGAGCGCCATGCGCACCTCGTCGAGACGGTCGCGCAGGCTGGCCGCACGCTCGAACTCGAGCGCCCGGGCGGCCTCGAGCATCTCGGCCTCGAGCCGTGCCGCGAGCGACTCGGGGCCCTCGGCGAGCAGCGCCTCGGGGATCGCCGCATCGCGCTCGGAGCGGCCGATCGCGTCCGCGACCGAGGTGGCGCGCAGGACCTCGTCGTGGCTCTTGTGCACGGTGCGCGGCGTGATACCGTGCTCTGCGTTGTACGCGAGCTGCTTGTCGCGGCGGCGGTTCATCTCGCTCATGGCGCGCTGCATGGAGTCCGTGATCGTGTCGGCGTACAGGATCACACGCCCGCGTTCGTTGCGCGCAGCGCGGCCGGCGGTCTGGATCAGACTGCGCTCGCTGCGCAGGAACCCTTCCTTGTCCGCGTCGAGGATCGCGACGAGCGAGACCTCGGGCAGGTCGAGCCCCTCGCGGAGCAGGTTGATCCCGACGAGCACGTCGAACTCGGCCAGCCGCAGGCCGCGCAGGATCTCGACGCGCTCGAGCGCGTCGATGTCGCTGTGCAGGTATCGCACACGCACCCCCATCTCGCTCAGGTAGTCGGTGAGGTCCTCGGCCATGCGCTTGGTCAGCGTGGTCACGAGCACGCGCTCGGAGGCGGCCACGCGGGCGCGCACCTCGGCGAGCAGGTCGTCCACCTGGCCGTCGATGGGCTTGACCACCACCTCGGGATCGACGAGCCCCGTGGGGCGGATCACCTGTTCCACGAACACGCCGCGCGTGCGCTGCATCTCGGGCTCGCCGGGCGTCGCCGAGACGTACAGCGTGGGCCCGGTCAGCGCCTCGAACTCGCCGGCCTTGAGCGGCCGGTTGTCGAGCGCGCTCGGCAGTCGGAACCCGAAATCCACCAGCGTCTGCTTGCGCGAGCGGTCGCCCTCGTACATCGCGCCGATCTGCGGCACGGTGACGTGCGACTCGTCGATGACCAGCAGGAAGTCCGGGCTGCCGTCGGGCTTGCGCGGGAAGTAGTCGATCAGGCAGCCGGGCCGCTCGCCGGGAGCGCGTCCCGACAGGTGCCGCGAGTAGTTCTCCACGCCCGGGCAGGTGCCCTGGGTGGCCAGCAGCTCGAGGTCGTACTCCGTGCGCTGCCCCAGCCGCTGCGCCTCGAGCAGCTTGCCCTCGGCGCGAAAGCGCGCGAGCTGGTCGCGCAGCTCCACGCGGATCCCCCCCAGCGCCTCGCGCAGGCGCGTCTCCGGCGTGACGAAGTGCTTGGCGGGGTACAGGGCGAGTCGGTCCATGACCCGGCCGGTGCGGCCGGTGACACGGTCGACGGTGCTCAGCCGGGTGACCACATCATCCTCGAGCTCGATGCGCACGTGGAAGTCCTCGTATGCCGGCCGCACCTCCACGACATCACCGCGCACGCGGAACTGACCGCGCGAGAGATCCAGGTCGTTGCGCGCGTACTGGATCGCGACCAGGTGCTCGAGCAGTTCCTTGCGGCGCAACGGCGCTCCCGAGCGCAGGTCGATGCGCATGCCCTTCCAGTCCTCGGGCATGCCGAGCCCGTAGATGCACGACACGCTCGCCACGATGATGACGTCCTCGCGCTCGAGCAGCATCGACGTGGCCTGCAGCCGCAGGCGGTCGATGTCATCGTTGATGTTGGCGTCCTTGGCGATGTACGTGTTTGTGGCGGGCACGTACGCCTCGGGCTGGTAGTAGTCGTAGTAGCTGATGAAGAACCCGACGCCGTTGTCGGGGAAGAACTGGAGGAACTCGCCATAGAGCTGGGCGGCCAGCGTCTTGTTGTGCGAGATCACCAGGGTCGGGCGGCCGTACTGGGCGATGACGTTGGCCACGCTGAAGGTCTTGCCGGACCCGGTCACGCCGAGCAGGGTCTGGTAGCGCTCGCCCGCGGCGAGCCCCTCGAGCAGTCCGGCGATGGCCTGCGGCTGGTCGCCATCGGGCGCGTAGGGCGTGTGGAGGCGGAAGGCCATGGGCCGCGGATGCTACCCGAGCCCCGGCAGGCGGGCGAACGGCGGCGCAACTCCCTCTTGAACCGTGCGCCTCGCCTCATCCACCATGCGAGCCTCCCCCCACGCTCACCCAGGGTTCGACACCCGGGGACACCCCGTGCTCCACACGCTGCTGCACTACCGGATCCGCCACTCGCTGGGGCGAGGCGCCAACGGCGAGACGTTCCTCGCGCGGGATGAACGGCTGCTGCGCGACGTCGTGCTCAAGTTCCTCGTCTCGGGGCCGCGCGACCGGGCCGCGATCCTGCACGAGGCGCGGGTGCTGGCGCAGCTGGCGCACCCCAACATCGCCGGGCTGTTCGCGGTGGAGTCCTCGGGGAACGACACGTTCCTCGTGCTCGAGTTCGTCGACGGCGAGACGCTCGAGCACGTGCTCTCCGGCGGGCCGCTGCCGCAGGAGGCCGTCCTCGCGCTGGCCACCACCCTGCTCTCGGCGCTCGCGCACGCACACGCGCGCGGCGTGCTGCACCGGGACATCAAGCCCGACAACATCCTGATCGCCCACGACGGGACCGTGAAACTCACGGACTTCGGCGTCGCGCACCTGCAGGGGCTCCCGGCCTCGACGACCTCGAGCAGCAGCCTGTACCAGAGCCCTGAGCAAGCGGAGCAGCGCCCGGTCGACGGCCGCTCGGATCTGTACGCACTCGCCCTGGTGCTGCTCGAATGCACGACGGGGACGCGCGTCGCGCGGGCTTCCGGGGTGCCGCTCGCGCGGGAGATGGTGGCGACACTCGTCGCGCGGTTGCCCGCCCCGCTCGCCGCGGCGGTCGCCTCGTGCCTCGCCGCGGATCCGGAGGAGCGGCCGCCGTCCGCCCAGGGGATCCTCGACTCGCTCTCGCGGCCGGAGCCCGCTCGGGGCGTCCGCTCCAGGCCGCGCTTGGCCGCCGCTGGCGCAGCCATGGCCCTCACACTCGCGACTCTCGCGATCGCGTGGCGGTTCGAATGGTGGCCCGACCTCGCGGCCACCGATCCCATGACGCTCGCGGTCGTCACTGCCGATGCCTCCGGGACCGGCACGCTGCCGCGCGCGCTCACGGATGCCTACGCGAGCGCAGTCGGTGGACACCTCTCCCAGGTGAGCGGGATCCGCGTCGTGGACGTCGAGCCGCTGCCCCGACGCGAGGGCGAGGATGTCGCGGCGATCGCCGCGGCCGCGCGCCGGCGTGGGGCGGGCCGCGTGCTGCTGGTGGACCTGCGCCGCCGCGACCGCGGCGTGCAGTCGCAGCTCACGCTGCTCGAGACCCGCTCGCGACGCGTGCTGTGGGCCGACTCGCGGCGGCTCGACGACCGCGAGCTGCCGCGCGGCGTCTCCGCCACCTCGCGGGACATCGCCCGTGCCATGGGTGCGAGACTCACGCAGCGATACGAGTGGTTCCTGCATGTCTTCAACGACACGCTCATGGCCGACGATCCGGTGGCCCGCGCAGCGCTCGATGCGGCACGCGGGGGCGACATCCCGCACTACGTGCGCACGGCGCAGCGGTTCCTCGAGGCGCACCCCACGTCGATCGACGCACACGTGCTCATGGCGTACGCGCGACTCAGTGACAACTGGCAGTCGGGCCCGCTCGATCCCGCCGGCCGTGCGGCTTTCATCGCCGCCGTCGACACCCTGCAGGCGATCGATCCGCGATGCCCCTGGGACGAGGCACTGCGTGCGCTCATGATGTCGCGTGACGGCGAGCTCGATGCGTCGATCAGCGCGTTCTCGAGCGTGCTCGCCAACCCGTACCTGGGGCCATCGGGCCGCGCCATGGTGCTCGGTTTCCGCGGCCAGGCGCTGCGTGACCGCGGCGAGGCGGCGCCCGCACTGCGCGACCTGCGCGAGGCGGCCACGCTCGACGGCACCAACAGCGTCACGCTCGTGATGCTCGCCGACGCCCTGGGCACGTTCGGGCATGAGGTCGAGGGGCTCGAAGTGGCACTGCGCTCCGTGGCAGTGGCGCCGGACCGTGCGCACACACACACGGCCACGGCTCAGGCGCACGTCCGGCTCGCGCAATGGAAGGAGGCCGAGGCCGCGGTGCGCGAGGGACATCGGCTGGTGCCCAGCATGGACACCCAGTCGCTGCTCGCCTTCGTGCTGCTCAAGCAGCAGCGCCTCGCCGAAGCCGCCGTCACACTCCACGCGGCGGAGCGGCAGGTGGAGACCGCCTGGGGCCGTTCCACGCTCGCCCGCTATCACGCCGCACGCGGCGACCAGGACGCGGCATTCCGCGAACTCAGCCGCGCCGTCTCGCTCGGCTTCGCCGATCCCGAGGTCGAGCGCATGACGGACTTCGATGTCCTGCGCGCGCAGCCTCGCTTCGCGCACATGTGGCCGCGGGCCCGGCGCACCTGAGGCGCCCCGGGCCCGCGCCGGTCACCAGCGCTGCCGGGCCGTGTACGTGAGCACGACCGTCCTGCCGGCGGGCACTGAGAGGTCGAACACCACCTTCTGCCCGTCCTCGCGCCGACCCGGCAGCGACGAGCGCACCAGCTCCCACTCCCCTCCGGCCGGCTCCTCGACGGTGATGCTGGCCGCCACGGCCTTGCGGTTGCGCAGCTCGATGCTCACTGAATACTCGCGCTCGCGGTCACTGATCCGGCGGCTCGAGGTCTCGTGCCGCTCGGCGGCGATGTCGAACGCATAGCCGAGCTGGACCTGGAACTCCTCGTCCACGGCCACGTGGTTCACGCGCGATTCCCCGGTGAACTGCTGCTCGCCGTCCGCATCAGCGGCGAAGCTGCGCACGCGGCCGCTCGGCAGTGGCGCGCCCGGGCCGCCCTTGGCGGTGTTGACCAGGTCGAGCTGCGACAGGACCCCTCGCCCGTCGCCATTGCGATAGAAGTACCGCGGCTTCACCGTGACATCGCGAGAGGCGTACATGGTCAGGCTCTGAGTCTCACGGTCGCGGAGCGTGGCGGGCGCGGACAGCGTGTACAGGTGGTAGTCGGCGAAGGATTGCTCCGACATGCCTGCGGACTCCCCACCCATCGCATCCGCCGCGCGTGCCATCATCATCATCTCCACCTTCGGCGCGCCCACTGGCCCGGTGCGCGAGGGTTCGCCGGCGATCAGCTTGACCGCGGCATCGACGTAGTCGCGACCGGTGGTGTTCTCGATCTGCACCGTGGTCGACCAACGCGCCGTCGTCTCGCCCGTACGCACGAGCGAGTGCTCGGCGGTCCACGACAGGCCGCCGGTGAGATAGCTCAGCTCGCCTGAGCTGGCGCCCGCTCGCGCACCCTCGAGCACGGCCTCGATCGCCGGCCGCAGGGACAGCGCACGCGCCGGCTTCGCGAGGCGCACCTCCTCGAGGGACGCTCGCGAGACGCTCAGCACCGCGCCGTCATCAGCGCGGAGCACGACCCACGCGCCGTCCGACGCGAGCAGCGTGCCCTCGGCCACGCGGTCGCCGCGCGACACCGTGCGGATGCGCTGGCCGAGCGAGCTCTCGAGCAGCTGGTCGCCCGTGGCCGTGTCCCACCGGTACGCGAGGCGCGTGACGCGCCCCTGCGCGGGAACCAGGCGCACGGATGAGAAGTCGAGGCGATTGGACACGTCCTCGAGGCGCACGGTGTCGCGCGCCGCGGACAGGTCGAGGCGGCGCGTCTCACGGACGAATCCGAGATCGCGCGAGTAGATCGTGAGCGCGGGGCCGGCCGCCGACGCCGGAGCAGCGAGCGTGGCGGTGGCGAAGGTGGCGAGCACGGCACGGCGTGCGGGTGCGGACAGGCGTCGGGGCATGCGGTCCTCCATGAGGG
>CADEFY010000058.1 GCA_902826705.1 uncultured bacterium | reverse complement strand
CCGCCACGGTGCCCGCTGTGAAGATCGCGCTTCCGCTCGCACTGCTCGGCGGGGGGGCGGGGCTGGCGATCGCGATCTCGAGCCGCGTGTTCCGGATCGGGCTGCTCATGTACGGCAAGACCCCCAACCTGCCCGAGATCCTGCGCTGGGCGACGTCGCGCCACTGATCCCGCCTGCAACCCCCGACGCCCAGCCCCGCTGGCGGGTGTTCCCGCCGGTGGCGCTGGGCGTCATCATGGCCACGCTCGATGCGAGCGTCGTCAACATCGCGCTCCCCACGCTGGGCCGCGCGTTCCAGGTGCCGCTGCCCACGCTCGAGTGGGTGGTGCTGGGTTACGCGCTCACGCTCACCGGCCTCATGCTCGCCGCGGGCCGGCTCGCCGATGCGCGAGGGCGCAGGCGCACCTACGCCGAGGGACTCGCGGTCTTCACGATCGCCTCGGCGCTCTGCGCCGTGGCGCCGAGCGTCACGTGGCTGGTGGCCGCGCGCGTGCTGCAGGGCGTGGGCGCGGCGATGGTGTCCGGCAATGGCTCGGCACTGCTCGTCGCCGCGTTCCCCGCCAGCGAGCGCGGCCGTGTGCTGGGCGCGTTCGGCGCCATGGTGGGCGTGGGGCTGGCGCTGGGACCGGTGCTCGGCGGGCTCATCGTGGCCGGTGCCTCGTGGCGCTGGATCTTCGCGATCAATCTGCCCCTCGGCCTGCTCGCCGCGTGGTGGCTGCGCCGCAGCGTGCCGCGCGACGCGCCCGCCGCCGGAGCGCGCGGCCCGGACGCGCTCTCGGTGCTGCTGTCCTGCGCTGCGCTGGCGTCGCTGCTGCTGGCGCTGGGGCACGCGCCGGTCTCGGGCTGGGCGAGTCGTGCGGTGCTGGTCGCCGCTCTCGCGGCCATCGGGCTCGGCGCCCTGTTCGTGGTGCGGCAGCGCAGGCTGCCAGAGCCGCTGCTACCCCCGGGGCTGTTGCGCGGCACGCTGGGCGCCGCACTCACGCTCACCCTGGTCGCCCAGGCGATCGGGGCCGCGGTGGGCCTGCAGTTGCCGCTTCACCTGGAGCAGGTGCACGGCTGGGATGCGGCGCGCACGGGCCGGTGGTTCGGCGTGCTGCCGCTGTCCGCGCTGCTCGTGGCCCCGGCCGCGGGGCGGCTCTCGGATCGCATCGGACCGACGCGGTTGACCACGTCGGGTCTCGCGCTGGTGGCGGTGGGTCTGTGGCTGCTCGGCGATCTGGGCATGATCGCCGCATCGGGCCGGCTCGCGGTCGCCCTGGTCGCGATCGGCGCGGGCCAGGGGCTGTTCGCCGTGCCCAACACCAGCCTCGTGCTGTCGCGGGCGCCGCGCGGATCGCTCGGGCTGGCCGCCGGCCTGCAGGGCACCGCGCGCAACGTGGGCCTGTCGTGCGGCGTGGCGCTGATGACGGTGCTCGTCGCCGCGGGTGCCCCTGCGGGCGGCGCATGGACGTCGCCCACGGCGAACGAGCGCGCCGCGCTCGCCGACGCCACGCAGCTCGCGTTCCGCTGCTGGGCTGGCGTGGCCGCGCTCGCCGCCATCGCCGCCTGGCGGCTGGGCGCGCGGCAGGACCCGGCGTAGCCGCTGGGCCCTGCCTGCGCCGAGCCGCTACTCCACCCGCACGAACCGCCGCGACTGCTCGAACGCGCCCGCGCGCGCGCGGGCCAGGTACACGCCGGGGCCCTGGGCGCGGCCGCCGTCGTCACGGCCGTCCCAGACCAGCGCGTGCTCGCCGGCATGCTGCGGGCCGCGCAGCAGCGTGCGCACTCGGCGGCCCGCGGCGTCGAAGATCTCGACGTTCGCCTCGCCCGCGGCCGGCAGCGAGAGCGCGAATCGCGTCGCGCCGCGACTCGGGTTGGCGCCCGCGGAGCGGAACGCGACGCTCGAGACAGGAGGACCGTCGCCCGCATCGAGCGGGTCCAGGTAGATCACGAACGCGTAGTCGGTGGCATCGGCACTGTTGCGCAGTCGCGCGTCCTCCACACGCACGCGCGCGAGCTGCGTGACCACTCCGGGCGGCTTCCACTTGAACTTCGTGCCGGCGACCTCGCGTGCGATCGGCCGCCATGTGGCGCCGTCGTCGAGCGAGAGGGACAGGTCCACCGGGTGCCCCGTGGCCGGCTTGGTCCACTGGATGTCGCGCAGGGCGTTGCCCTGCATCGCCTCACCGGCGACCGGTGCGAGCAGCGTGAGCGCGCCTGGCGGATCGGAGCAGGCCCCGAGCACGGCGAGCACCTGGTTCTGCAGTCCCACGACGAAGTCGAGGCGCCCGTCCTCGAGCAGGTCCCCGAAGGCGAGCGAGTAGGGCAGCAGCCCGGTGACCAGCATCTCCTCGCGCGAGAACGTCCCATTGCCATTCGCCGCCGTCCCCAGCCCGTAGTACGTGCGCAGATTGCCGCCCAGGAACCCGGCGCCGCCGGCCACCATGAGGTCGATGCGGCCATCCGCGTTCCAGTCGGCCGTCTCGATGCGGCGTCCGGTGGTCGTGGCGCCCACCGCCGCGGCCGTGCCGAACCCGCCATTGCCCACGCCGCCGGCGCCGGTGCCCAGCACCACCACCACGCCGGTGGTGGTGAGCACGGCGGCATCTGCGATGTCGTCCTCGTTCAGATCGGCGAGGGCCAGGTCCAGCCCTTCCCCACTCGTGAACGCACCCGTCACGCCGAACGTGCCGGCACTGTAGAGCGCGCGCCAGAACGGACTCGAGACGCCGCGCTCGCTCCAAGCCAGGTCCAGATCGCCGTCCTCATCGAGGTCGCCGAGCGCGAGCGCGCTCGTGCGGCCGGCCCGCGCGAGGGTCTGCGCGGTCACGAGCCCCGAGGGATCGCGCCGCAGGAACACGATGACGCGCGCCGAGTCGTCGCACGCGACCACGTCCTCGTCCCCGTCGTTGTCCACGTCGCCCGCGACCACGGCATTGAACTTGCGGGCCGTCAGTGCCACGACGCGGTCCAAGCCCCCGCTCGCCAGGGCCGCCCAGATCTCCACGCCCTGATCGGTCACGACCGCCAGGTCGGGACCGTTCGCATGGTCGTAGTCGATCACCGCCAGCGCCCGCGCCGAGTCCCGCGAGGCGTAGAACGTGTCGGGCCCGAACGACCCGTCGCCCACTCCCGCTCCGCCCAGCCCGCGCCGCACCCGAACGCCATCGAAGAACACCTGGGCCAGGTCCTGGATGCCATCGCGGTCCACGTCGAACAGCGCGAGATCGAGCGGGAGGCTCGCGACCGGATACGAAGCCGTGGAGTCGAACGGCCCGCAGATCGTGAAGTCGGCGGCACTCACGTCCTCGCGGTGGCGATAGTCGTGCGAGCGCACGCGCACGCGGGCGTCTTCCGAGACAGGATGCGTGGCGAGCCACGTGTACTGCGTGCCGGTCACGCGCTCGGCGATCGGCTCCCAGTTGGCGCCCCCATCGCGCGAGACGTCCAGATCGACGCTCGCGTGCGACGCCGGCTTGGTCCACTCGATCGTGCGCGGCGTGTTGGGCGTCCAGACCTGCCCGCCGTCGGGAGTGACCAGCACCGGCGAGCTGGTGATCGCGCTGCAGCCCCCGAGCGAGCGGCCCACATCGTTCGTGGCGAGGTTGGCGAACGCCAGGTCGGGCCGGCCGTCCTCGTTGAAGTCCGCCGACACGATGCCCGCCGGCACGGCCCCGCCCGTGCCGATCGCCCCCGCGGGAGTGAACACGCCGCTGCCGACTCCGCTCGTGCCCTCCGCCACATACAACTGCGCGGCGCCCGCGGGACCCACGGCGAGCACGTCGGCGAGGCCGTTGCGGCCCAGATCCACCAGTGTCATGTCGTGGACCGGCAGCCCCGGGTGGTCCACCCACGATTCGAACAGGGGCGTGCCGCCGAGGATCGTGCAGTGGTCGCGACTGAGCCCCAGATCGGTGCCCACCAGCAGGTCCAGATCCATGTCGCCATCGAAGTCGTACAGCATGACGGCATTGGGCCGCGCGGGCGCGGTGCGCGTCTGAAGTGTCGTGAACGCGATCGCACCGAAGCCACTGGCGCCGGTGTTGCGCAGCAACGTCACGCTGGTGCCACCGGCGTTGGCCACCGCCAGGTCCAGGTCGCCGTCGCGCTCGATGTCGCCCGCGGCCACGGCGCACGGCTGGTCGCCGGTGATGAAGTACAGCGGATTCGCGAAGTCGCCAGAGCCGTTGCCGAGCGCGGTGCCGTTGGTGCCACGGAAGACCGCCACGCGGTTGTTCACGCTGTCGGCGGCCGCCAGGTCCAGCACGCCATCGTTGTCGAAGTCGCCAGCAACCACGTCGGCCGCGCTCGACAGGCCGCTCAGCAGTCCGGCCGCTGCGAACGTGCCATCGCCCACGCCTGCGGCGCCATCGCCGCGCAGCGTCGAGACGCCGGCCGCGTGCGCCACCGCCAGATCGAGGATGCCGTCCTCATCGAAGTCGCCCACCGCGATCCGACGCGCGTTGGCGAGCCCGAACAGAGAAGGTGCGCCGAAGTTGCCGTTGCCCACGCCGCCGGACCCCGCACCGAGCAGTACGGTCACACCCGAGGCGCCGGCCACGGCCAGATCGAGGATGCCGTCCTCATTGAAGTCGGCCGTCTGCACGTCGTAGGGCGTGAACACCGAGCCGGCGATCAGCGTGCCGGTCGCGAGCGTGGGGCACATGCGGAAGTCGGCATCGCTCGCGTCGGCGATCGTGGGCTCCCCCGCGATGCTGATCTGCATGCGCAGGAACGACGCGCTGATCGGCGGGGGTGCCCAGGTGAACACGCCGTCGTCGGCCGTGGCGCTGGTGATCGTGACCGGCGAGCCGCCCGAGGACGTGTACGTGAGCGCCACTTCACCACCCACGTTGCTCGCCCACGTCACGGGCAGCGGGAACATGGACTCGTACGACGCCCCTCCGTTGGGCGAGACCAATGTGAGCTGCGCCACGAACACATCGCCGTCGGCCTCGAAGTGCTTGGCATACAGGTCCGTCGTCGTGGTGCTGGCCGCCGCGTCGCGGTCGTCCTCCCACACCAGCAGCAGGCCGCCGCCCCCATCGGGCATGGCGTCCGGTGCACGTTCGGCACCCGAGGTGCTGGTCGTGCGCGCGAGCCCCGTCCACAGCAGCGCGCCGCTCGCATCGATGTGCTTGACGACCACATCGTCCAGATCCGCGCCGGGTGCGGTGTCCGTGTAGACGAGGTAGGCCCCTCCCCCGGCATCGGGGGCCACGTCGATCTGGCTGCGCGCGCCTGCGCCCGAGGCCACGAGCACATCGCCCGCGCCCCAGACCTGACTGCCGAAGCTGCTCACCCGCTGCGCGAACACGCTGGTGCTGGAACTGCCCGAGAGCCAGCCCACGATCAATTGGTCGCCGCCAGCGAGCGTGCATGCGATGTCGTCGAACCCGCCGTTGCTGTCACCGATCACGGTCGGCACGTCGGCGGTGCCGATCTGCAGCGCGCCGTCCGGGGTCGCGCGCTGCACGCACACGCCTCCCGGCAGCTTCTGGAACGCCACCCACAGACCGAGCGTGGCATCCCACGCACTGTCGACGCCGCCCACGAACGAGGCGGCGGGCAGTGGGACGCCCACGTTCCGGAAGCCGTCGAAGATCTGCAGGCCGTCGCCCCACTGCGAGACCCCGCTGGCATCGAGGCGGCCACCCCAGAGGCTCGAGAAGCTGGGCCCCAACAGGACCCTGGTCTCGATCTGCCACAGGCCCACCACGCCCTCGCCGTCGGCGAAGATCTGATGCAGGTACGGCGACGGCTCGCCCGGGTTGCGGTCGTGCGCGTCCAGCGCCAGTCCGGTGCCCCAATCGAGCGTGCCGTTGGCGCGCACCCGCTGCGCCTTCAAGCTGTCCGGCGAGAGCACGTCGCCGTTGTCGACCCACGCCACGAGCAGCTTCTTGGACGCCGTGAGCGCCAGCGGCAGCCGGTAGTCCACCCCCCCGCCCTCGGCGGTCACCCGCAGCCCGCCTGCCGCGAGTTGCGGCACCCCGTCGGCGTCGAAGTGCTGCACATAGACGCCCGAGGCGCCGGACCGGGCGTCGTACCACGCCACCCAGCACCCGCCATCGGTGTCGGCGAGGATCGATGGGATCGCGTTCCCGGGGATGTCCGTGCTCGCAGCACTCACGAGCACGCCTGTGCTGCCGTTCCACCGACGCGCGCCCGTGTGGTCGAGCCGCTGGACCATCACCGAGTCCTGCCCCGCACGCACCCAGGTGGCGATCAGTCCGCCGCGTCCGTCCGAGCACGTGCTCGGCACGTTGTGCGTGAACGCACGGAACGTCTCGTCGACATCGGCCGCCGTGGCGACGGCATTGCCTGAAGCCGACCACGCGGCTTCAGCCGATCCAGCGGCCAGGCCCGAGATCGAGACGACGAGCATCGTGAATGTCACCGCGGCGAGTGAGACCGGGCGCGCCGGCATGGGAGCCTCCAGCAGAGTGCGACGATCGGGGGGGTCGCGCCGTGGGACCCGGCACCACGCGCGCTCGTCACAGCGCACGCAGACGTTCTCGCGCGAGCACTGCACGGGCGTGCAGTGCGATGATGCAGATCGGCCACTCTGCCGCCGCTCGAGATGCAGATCCGCCCAGGTCCTCGCCGGGCAGATCGCCCTTGCGCTGGGCGCTTGGACACATTCACAATCACTTACGAGCATCCTGAGGTCGGACGAGCGCGAGGAACGGTCCTTGCAGCCCATCCGCACCGGTACCGGCCCGAGAGCCGGTTCCTCAAGGTGCGGCAGAAGCTCGAAGGCGGCGCGTAAAGACCCGGGTCCGAGAGGCCCCCGCCACCGGAGAGTCGGAGCAGAGGCGACCAGCACCAAGCGCTGGCGCCGCCTCGAGATCCCTTCTGCACACGCGGTCGGGCATGTGCCCCTCCGCATCGAACGGGATCGCCCGGTCCGAAGCCGGGCGTTTTCGTTTTCTGCCCGGGCCCTCCTGAGACCCCGCGCCCCGCGGTGTTTGCGCGCCCCCCGCCCGCCCGCCATGCTGCCCCACCCATGCGCGCCCTTCGGATCGGCCTCGCCCAGCTCAACCCCATCGTCGGGGACCTCGACGGCAATGCGGCGCTGGTGCGTGCGGCGATCGAACGGGCCCGCGCGCAGGCGGTGGACGTGCTGGTGTGCCCCGAGATGGTGATCCCGGGCTACCCGCCCGAGGACCTGCTCCTCAAGCCGGCCTTCATCGAGCGCACGCTGGCCGCCACGCGCGAGCTGCTCCCCCACACGCACGGCATGACCGTGGTGGTGGGCTCGATCGAGCGCGACGGCGACCTGTACAACGCAGCGCACGTCATGCACGACGGCCAGCTCGTGGGCACGGCGCGTAAGCGTCATCTGCCCAACTACGGCGTGTTCGACGAGAACCGCTACTTCGCCTCGGAGCGTCAGAGCGCGGTGTTCGTGCGCGGCGATGTCGTGATGGGGATCAACGTGTGCGAGGACATCTGGCTGCCGGGCGGGCCGGCCGAGGAACAGGTGGTGCACGGCGGCGCCGAGGTGATCCTGAACCTCTCGGCCTCGCCGTATCACGTGCGCAAAGCCACCGAACGCCGCCGCATGCTGAGCACACGCGCCGCGGACCACCTCGCGATCGTCGCCTACGCGAATCTCGTGGGCGGCCAGGATGAGATCGTGTTCGACGGCAGCAGCTTCCTGATCGACCAGACGGGCGAGGTGATCGCCCAGGGCGCGGCGTTCGCCGAGGACCTGGTCATCGCCGACCTCGATCTGGACGAGATCTTCCGCGCGCGATTGCATGACACGCGCCTGCGCAAGGAGCGCTCGCTCGATGACGAACGGCCGCTGACGCGCATCGTGCTGCCGCCGCTCGCCGCCGGCGCGGCGCCGGCCGAGCGCCCGGCGCTGCCACCGCGCCCTCCGACCCACGACCTCGACCCGACCGCCGAGAACTACCAGGCGCTGACGCTCGCGCTGGGGGACTACGTGCGCAAGAACGGGTTCCAGACGGTGGCGCTCGGCCTGTCGGGCGGCATCGACTCCGCGCTCACCGCCTGCATCGCCGTGGACGCGCTGGGTGCGGAGCGCGTGGTCGGCGTGTCGATGCCGTCGCGCTACACGTCCGAGGCGTCGCAACGCGACGCAGCGCGACTGGCCGAGGCGCTGGGGGTCCGATTCATGACGCTGCCGATCGACACGGTGGCGTCCGCCTATGGATCGGTCCTGGCGGACACGTTCTCCGGCCGAGCGCCGGACCTCACCGAGGAGAACCTGCAGGCGCGCATCCGGGGCAACTACCTGATGGCGCTGTCCAACAAGTTCGGATGGCTGGTGCTCACGACCGGCAACAAGAGCGAGACGAGCGTGGGCTACAGCACGCTCTATGGAGACACCGCCGGCGGATTCGCCGCGCTCAAGGATGTCTACAAGACGCAGGTCTACGCGCTCGCCCGCTGGCGCAACACCTGCGGCGCGCCGATCCCGGAGCACACGCTGACGCGCGCCCCCAGCGCCGAACTGCGCCCCGATCAGACCGATCAGGACTCACTGCCCCCCTACGACGTGCTCGACGCGATCCTCGAGTCGTACGTGGAGGACGACCGCTCGGTGGCCGAGATCGTGCGCGCGGGGCATGACGAGACGCTCGTGCGCCGCATCGCGCGCATGGTGGACGCCGCCGAGTTCAAGCGCCGCCAGAGCCCGCCGGGGGTCAAGATCACCCCACGCGCATTCGGCAAGGACCGCCGCGTGCCGATCACGAATCGGTGGCGGGGGTAGGGCCGAGGGCGTTCGGCCTCCGCTCGCTACTCCCCGAACAACCTCTCCGTCTCCTCCCACGGCAACCCGCGCGCCAGGGCGCCGAAGGTGCCGTGCTCCGCGATCTCGCGGGCGGCGGTGAGCGCGGCGCCCCAAGCGGCACGTGCGAGCGCGCCACCCACGCTGATGCGGCGCACGCCGAGGGCGGAGAGTTCGGCGACGGTGGTGAAGTCGCTTCCGACGAGCACGTTGACGGGGCGCGGAGCCACGGCCGAGACGATGGCCGCGAGCGCCGCCCGGTCGCGCACGCCGGGCGCGTAGAGGCAGTCGGCGCCGGCCTCGGCGTAAGCCGACAGGCGGCGGAGCGTCTCCTCGAGATCGGGGCGCTCGACGATGAAACCCTCTGAGCGCGCGGTCAGCAGCACGCCGGTACCGCTGGCGTCGATCGCCGCGCGCGCGGCGCGCACGCGTTCGAGCGCGAGCGTGAAGTCATGCAGCGGGTGCAGCGCGTCGCCCGTGGAGTCCTCGATCGACAATCCGGCGATCCCGGTCGCGACCGCGGCGCTCACATTGGAGGCCACGCCGTCCGGCGCGACGGCATAGCCGCCCTCGAGATCCGCGTTGACGGGCACCGACACGGCGTCGCAGACCGCGCGCAGGTGCGCGAGCACGCCGGACAGTCCCATGCGGCCGTCCCGGCGGCCCTGCGTCCAGGCGAACCCCGCACTCGTGGTGGCCACCGCCTGGAAGCCGAGTCGCTCCAGCATCCGCGCGCTGCCCGCGTCCCAGGGATTGGGCATCACGAAGCAGCCCTGCGCGTGCAGGGCTCGGAACGCGGCGACGCGTGCGGGCTGCGGATCCATGTGGCGAGCATAGATCGCATGTGCATGTGATGCGAAGGTCGCGTGTGCGTATGTGGTTCGAGCGCGCGGCTGCCGCGCGCGACCCAGGAGGGTTCCCCGTGCTCCGGTTCGAATCCATCACCAGGCTCCATGGCACCGGTGCGCGCGCGGTGCGTGCGCTGGGTCCCGTGAGCTTCTCGGTCGCGCCCGGCGAACTCGTCGCCGTCATGGGCCCATCGGGCTCGGGCAAGTCCACCTTGCTCGCTCTGGCGGGTGCGCTGGATGTGCCGACCGAGGGCCGTGTGCAGGTGCAGGGCCGGGATCTCGCCGCCCTCGACGCCGCCCAGCTCGCCGAGCTGCGGCGCCGCGTGATCGGTTACGTGTTCCAGGACCTCAACCTGCTCCCGGGACTGACGGCCCTCGAGAACGTGGCGCTGCCGCTCGAGCTGGACGGCGTGCCGCTCTCGCGTGCACGTGAGGAAGCCGTCGCGGCGCTCGAGCAGGTGCATGTGGGCGGGCTGGCGCATCGGTTCCCCGACGACCTCTCCGGCGGCGAGCAGCAACGCGTGGCGATCGCGCGTGCGTTCGTGGGTCCGCGCGCGCTGTTGCTGGCTGACGAGCCCACGGGGTCGCTCGACTCGGTCACGGGCGAGGTGGTGATGCGACTGCTGCGCGAACAGTGCGACCTCGGCCGCACGGCAGTGCTGGTCACCCATGACGCATCGCATGCGGCGTTCGCCGACCGCGTCCTGCACCTGCGCGACGGATGCATCACGCACGAGTCCTCGAGAGCGCTGCACTCGTGAGTGCACGACGTGCAGCGATTCGCGTCGAGGTGCGCCAGTTCCTCCAACATCGTGCGCGCAGCGCGCTGCTGGCGGCGCTGGTCGCGGTGCCGGTGGCTGCGATCGTCGGCGGCGCCACCCTGTTGCGCATCGCCGAGCCGACGCGTGCCGAGCAGCAGCGCGCGGTGATGGGAGAGGCCGATCTGCGCGTGTCGCTCCCGGCCTCGCACGACTCGCTCGCGGCCGCACTGGCGCTGCTGCCGCGCGGGGCTGGATCCGCGCGGGTCTGGAGCGGCATCGAGAGCGTCCTCCTGCCGGGACGGCGGCTGCGCGCGCGGCTCATCGCGGCGCCCGACTCCGTGCTCGCGCCCGGTGGCATCGGGCACGGGCTCGTGCGGGTGCGCGCGGGCCGCCTGCCGCGCCACCCCGGCGAGGTCGCGCTCTCGACCGCGCTCCTGCAGGCGCTGCCCGCTGGACTGGGCGACAGCGTCTCGCTGGCGTACGGCACGCGGCGCGTGATCTGTGGCGAGGTCGTCGATCCGGAGGCGCTCGACGAGCCGCTCGTCGTGCGCACGCCTGCCGTGGTCGAGGACCGCGCCGAGATCGCGCTGCTCGTGCAGGGGGCGCCGGGCACGCCCTGGGCACGGTCCGACTCGGCGCTGCGTGCGGCGGGGTTCGCGACGCGGCTGCGGGGATCGATCGGGGATCGCGATCCGATCATGACAGCGCTGGTCTTCTTCTTCGGCGGCCTCGGATTCCTCGAGGCGGCGCTCGTGATGGCGGCGGCGTTCGCAGTCACCCTGCGTCGACGCTGGCGCGAGATCGGCCTGCTCGGCTCGGTGGGTGCCACGCCCACACGGATCGCCTCGGCGATGGTGGTGGCGGCCGCGGGGCTCGCGGCCGCGGGCGCGATCGCGGGCGTGGCGGCCGGACTGCTCATCACCGCCGCCCTGGTGCCGTGGCTGCCGCACTGGACGCAGCGCTGGACCGGCGGGTTCGAGGTGCCGTGGCTCGCCGTGTTCGCCGCCGTCGCGCTGGGCGTGATCGCGGCCGCCACCGCCGTGGTGAGCACCCGGCAGAATCCGCGCGGCACGACCGCGCCGGGCAAGGAGACGTTCACCAGCCGGGTCGTCGCCACCAACCTCGGCAATCCCTGGGAAGTGACCTGGGGTCCCGACGGCCAGCTGTGGATCACCGAGCGCACGGCCTACCGGGTGACCCGCGTGAACCCGGCCGACGGCTCCCGCAAAGTGGCGCTCACGCTGACCGACGTCTATCAGACCTCGGTGCAGGACGGCCTCATGGGCATGGCGCTGCATCCCGACCTGCTGAAGTCGCGGGGGCGTGACTGGGTCTACCTGGTCTCGACCTACGACGCCGATGCCGGCAGCGGCGTCACTCGCCGGCTGCGGGTGCGGCGCTACACCTACGACGGCACGGCGCAGACCCTCGGAGCGCCGCTGACCATCATCGACAACCTGCCGGCCCACGACGATCACGGCGCCGCCCGCATCCTGGTCGGGCCCGACGGCAAGCTGTGGCTGTCGCGCGGCGACCAGGGCGCCAACTGGCTCGCCAACTACTGCAACGCCACCCATTCGCAGGATCTGCCCACCGCGGCGCAGGTGGCCGCGCGCGACTGGTTCACCTACCAGGGCAAGATCCTGCGCCTCGAACTCGACGGCGCGATTCCCGCCGACAACCCGAGCTTCAACGGCGTGCGCAGCCACATCCACAGCTACGGCTACCGCAACACTCAGGGGCTGGTCTTCGGGCCCACGGGCCTGCTCTACGGCGCCGAGCACGGTCCGAGCACCGACGACGAGATCGACCTCATCCAGGCCGGCAAGAACTACGGCTGGCCGCACGTGGCGGGCTACAACGACGACCGCAGCTACGTGTACGCCAACTGGTCGGCGTCCACGACGCCGTGCGCGACCTTGAAGTTCAACGCCCTCACGCCGCCGTCGTCGGTGCCGCAGAGCAAGGAGTCCACGTGGTCGCATCCCGACTTCGTGCCGCCGATGACCACCCTTTTTACGGCGCCGGCCGGCTACGACCTCGGCGCCCTTGGCAGCACGACGATCGGGCCGGGCAGCCTCGATCTCTATGACTCGCCGGCGATACCCGGCTGGCGGCA
>CADEFY010000057.1 GCA_902826705.1 uncultured bacterium | reverse complement strand
ACCGCGACGCGGCGTGAACGCCGCGCGCCGCGCGGGGAGTCTGGTGCCGGAGGCGGGGGTCGAACCCGCACACTGCTTGCGCAGCTCAGGATTTTGAGTCCCGCGCGTCTGCCAGTTCCGCCACTCCGGCCACCGAGTGCCGCGGCACGCTAGCGATCCGCCGACGCGGCGGCAATGCCACCCCGACCCGCGCGGGACACTCCGGGCGCTCACGCCGTCCGCGCGGGTACACCTCGGCTGGTCGGATGCGTGCGGACACGGCATCCTGCGCATGGCACGAGGCCTGCAAGGATGCAGTCACAGCCGTGGCCCGTCCGGGCTCCCCTCACCATGGAGGTCGTCCCATGAAGCGCCTGTTCACCTGCTTGCTGCTCGCCGTGGTCACGTTCGTGAGTGTCGTCCCCGCCGAGGCCGCGCGTGTGCGCGTGCGCCGCGGGCCGCACGGCCGCACCGTGGTCACCGTGCGCGCGGGTCATCCGATCCACCGCGCGCGCCACACCGTGATCGTGCGCCGCCCGGGCGTGGTGCGCCGCGTCGCCGTGGCCTCGTTCCTGCCCGTCGTGGTCTGGGCCCCGGTCGTGGTGGCGCGACCGGACCGCGACGTCATGGTGTGGCAGGACGCCGAGACGCTCTTCAAGGAAGAGGACTGGGCGGAGACCGTGTTCGACGCCGATGCGCGCGGCGAGAAGCTCTTCCTCGAGGTGGTCGCCGGCAAGGTGCAGTTCGACTACGCGGAGGTCACGTTCGAGAACGGCGAGTGCCAGGTCGTCGACCTGGGCAACGGCACGCGCGGTCCCGGCGTGTACTCGCTGCTCGACTTCCGCGACGGCCGCAAGATCGACCATGTGAGCCTGACCGCACGCGCCAGGACGAGCGAGGCCAGGATCGCGCTGCTGCTGCGCAAGTAGCCGCGTTCTCTTCGCCCACGGCGGCGCTCCCTCGGGGGCGCCGCCGTTCGCGTGTGCGCCGCGCTCGACGCCGGGCGGCGCGTGCGACAGACTGCGCGCGGACGATCCGCCCCCGACTCGGAGACCCGCGATGATGCCGCGCCGCCTGCCGATCCTCGCTACTCTCGCTCTGTTCGTGTCGCTCACGACGGGCGTGGCTCGAGCCGCCGCTCCACCGGTCACCGAGCGGCAGCGCACCGCCGTGGCACGCCTCCTCGGCGAGGCGCTCACGCGTGACGATGCGTACGAGGGGCTGCGCGAGCTCTGTGACCGGATCGGTCACCGGTTGAGCGGCTCGGCGCAGCTCGACTCCGCGATCGCATGGTCGATGCGCCGCCTTCGCGCGCAGGGGTTCTCGCGCGTGCGCGCCGAACCGGCCATGGTGCCCGCATGGGTGCGTGGCGAGGAGCGCGCCACGCTGCTCGAGCCCGTGCGCCGCGAGCTGTCGATGCTGGGCATCGGCATGAGCGTGGGCACGCCGCCCGGTGGCATCACGGCCGAGGTCGTGACCGTGAGCGACTTCGACCAGCTCGAGGCGCTCGGCGAGGCCGGTGTGCGCGGCCGCATCGTGCTCTTCGATGCGCCGTTCACGAACTACAGCCAGACGGTGCGCTATCGCAGCGCGGGGGCGTCGCGGGCGGCGAAGCTCGGGGCGGTGGCGGTACTGGTGCGCAGCGTGGGCCCCGTCAGCCTCGACACGCCGCACACCGGCGCGCTCTCGTACGTGGATTCCCTGCCGCGCATCCCCGCGGCATGCCTGAGCCTCGAGGATGCGGCGATGCTGCACCGGCTCACGGACTCGGGCGCCCGGGTGCGCGTGCACCTGCAGATGGGGGCGCATCAGGGGCCGGACGTCGCATCGGCCAACGTGGTCGCCGAAGTGCCCGGCACCGATCTGGCGCGTGAGATCGTGCTGGTGAGCGGGCACCTCGACTCCTGGGATGTGGGGCAGGGGGCGCACGACGACGGCGCCGGCTGCCTGATCGCCATGGAGGCGGCGCACCTGATCCATCGACTCGGGCTGAAGCCGCGTCGGACGATCCGGGTGGTGCTCTGGACCAACGAGGAGAACGGCACTCGCGGCGCACGGGCCTACGCCCAGGCGCACCGCGACGCGATCGCCGACCACGCGGCGGTGATCGAATCCGATGCCGGCAACGGCGCGGTGCTGGGATTCCAGCTCGATGTGCGGCCGCCCGCTGGCGCGACGGCGGCCGACAGCGCTGCCGCGACGCGCGAGCGCGATCGTGCGCTCGCCATGCTGCAGGCGTGGGCGCCGCTCTTCGAGCCGCTGGGAGCCACTCGAATGTCCGTGGGTGGCGCGGGCGCCGACGTGGGCCACCTCTGCGCCGCGGGCGCGGCGGGACTGGGTGTGGACCACGACATGACGCGCTACTTCGACGTGCACCACACGCGTGCCGACACGTTCGACAAGATCGACCGCACCACGCTCGGCCGCAACGTCGCCGCGGTCGCGATCATGACCTATCTGCTCGCCGACAGCCCCGAGCGCCTGCGCGCACGGCCGACTGCGGCGCACCGCTGAACGGGAGGCCGTCCGCATGTCCGATCCGACGCCGATGTCCCCGCAGGTGCTGGCCGATGCGCGCGCCGCGTTCCCGCAGGGCGCGGGCACGGTGACGCTCGGGGCGATCGTGCATGAGGGCGCGTGTGCGCCCGAACCCATCGCCACGCTGCCGCTCTCCATGGCGGCGCGCCACGGACTGATCGCCGGCGCGACGGGCACCGGCAAGACCAAGACGCTCCAGCTCATGGCCGAGCAGTTCTCGGCCGCCGGCGTGCCGGTGTTCCTGGCCGACCTGAAGGGCGACCTCTCGGGACTGGCGACGCCGGGCGAGGCGAGTGAGCGCGTGCAGCAGCGTGCCGCGGCGACCGGATTCGCTTGGCAGGGCCGCTCGTGCCCCGTGGAATTCCTGAGCCTGACGGGCGAGGGCGGTGCGCAGCTGCGTGCGAGCGTCTCGAGCTTCGGTCCGCTGCTGCTCTCCAAGGTGCTCGGGCTCAACGACACCCAGACCAGCGTGCTGACGCTGGTGTTCAAGTTCGCCGACGACCACAAGCTCCCGCTCCTCGACTTCAGCGACCTGCGCGCCGTGCTGCAGTTCCTGACCGGCGACGAGGGCAAGTCGGCGCTGGCCCACTACGGCGGTCTGTCGCGTGCCACGGTGGGCGTGCTGCTGCGCGAGATGGTCGAGCTCGAGGCGCAGGGCGCGGGCGCGTTCCTCGGCGAGCCCGAGTTCGAGCTCGACGACCTGATGCAGGTGGAGGACGACGGCCGCGGTGTGGTGAGCGTGCTGTCACTGGCCGACGTGCAGGACAAGCCGGCGCTCTTCAGCACGTTCATGATGTGGATGCTCGCGCGGCTCCAGTCGGAGCTGCCCGAGGTGGGCGACCTCGACAAGCCGAAGCTGGTGTTCTTCTTCGATGAGGCGCATCTGCTGTTCGAGGGCGCGAGCAAGGCGTTCGAGACCTCGGTGGAGCAGGTGGTGCGGCTGATCCGCTCCAAGGGAGTGGGGATCTGGTTCGTCACGCAGAGCCCCAAGGACATCCCGGCGGACATCCTGGGCCAGTTGGGCAACCGCGTGCAGCATGCGCTGCGTGCGTTCACGCCCGACGACGAGAAGGCGCTGCGCGCGGCTGCGCGCACGTTCCCGAAGACCGATCACTATGCGATCGAGAGCACGCTCACATCGCTCGGCATCGGCGAGGGCCTGGTGACCACCCTGCGTCCCGACGGCACGCCCACGCCGCCGTTCGCGGTGCGCATGATCCCGCCGGCCTCGCGCATGGGTCCGCTCACGGCGGCGGAGCGAGGCGCGCTGCTCGCCGCGTCCGACCAGGTGCGCGAGTACGCGCAGGCCGTCGACCGCGAGAGCGCCCGCGAACTGCTCGCCGCGCGCCTGAGCGGCGATGCGGCGGGCCGCGGTGGCGATGCGCGCGAGGTGGCGGCGGACGAGGCGGCGGCGCCGTCGACCCCCGCAGCCTCCGGACCCTCGAGCGGCCCCGGCATGCTCGAAGGAGCCGCGGTCGTGCTGGGGGCGCTCTTCGGCTCCAAGCTCGTGCGCGACGTGGCGCGCACTGCCACGCGCGAGGTGGTGCGCGGTGGCATGGGCACGATCCTCGGCCCGCCGCCGCGCCGCCGGACGACGCGCCGCCGCAGCACGGCGAGCACGGCGGGCCGACTGCTGCGCGACCTGCTGCGCTGAGCGCGCGCCACGCCGCGGGCCGCATGCGCTTGTGCGGCCGGCGGTTGACGCCGCGCGAGCCGCTGGTGTACACACACCGCTCGCTGACCCATGCCGGTGGGGCTGTAGCTCAGCTGGGAGAGCGCTTGCATGGCATGCAAGAGGTCGACGGTTCGATCCCGTTCAGCTCCACCACTCCATCCTCCGCGGCTCGTGACGCGGCGCCCCTTCGCCGGGGCCGCCGCGACCGGGTCGGGGGGACCGGCGACAGGGTTCACCCGACGCGCCGCCCGCGGGCCCGCGGTGCGGCCCCTCATCTGAGGAGGCTCCGATGCTGGTCGTGCTCCTGATCCTGCTCGCGGCCGCGTCGCGGCTGCTGCCGCACCCGCCCAACTTCGCCCCGGTCGCGGCGATCGGTCTCTTCGCGGGCGCGCTGCTCGACCGCCGCGCCGCGTGGGCCGTACCGCTGGTGGCGCTGCTCGCCTCCGACCTGGTGCTCGGCTTCTACCACCCGATGAGCATGCTCTGGAACTACCTCGCGTTCGCCGCCTGCCTGCTGCTCGGCTCCGCGCTGCTGGGTGCGCGGCGCACGCTGCCGCGCATGGCGGGCGCCACGCTGACCTCGGCGGTGGTGTTCTTCGCGCTCAGCAACTTCGGCATGTGGGCGAGCGGCTACTACCCGCGCACGTGGGCGGGACTCGTCGAGTGCTACGTGGCGGCGCTGCCGTTCTTCCGCAACACGTTGACCTCCGACGTGTTCTACACCGCGGTGCTCTTCGGCGGCCACGCGCTCCTCATGCGCTGGGCAGGCCGCGGCCGCTCCGAGGCCGTCTCGGCCTGAGGCGGCCGGGCGCGGTCCACCGCGCCCGTGAGCGAATCGAGCAGCCGCTGCGTGGCAGGGGCGAGCCAGTCGACCTCGCCCGACTGCGCCACCACGATCCGGCCTCGCGCATCGAGCACGTACGTGTACGGGATGCTCGGGCAGGGCAGGAGCGGTGCGAGCGCGCGCGAATGGTCGAGCGCGACGGGTGTGCGCACGCGCGTACGGCGCAGCCACCGCGCCACGGAAGGGTACGGATCGAAGCACACGAGCGCGGCCCGCAGCCCGGATCCCGGCCGCAGCGCGAGCAGGGAATCGAGCGCCTGCGCCTGTCGGAGCGCATGCTGCTCCCACGGCGCCCAGAAGTGCACCACCTGCACTGCGCGGCCGGACTCGAGGTGCAGGCGGCCCACCGGCACGCTCGGCAGCGAGAGCGCCAGCGGCGCCTCGAGCGCGCGCGGTGTGGCGAGGCGCACGAGCGCGCGTGGCTGCACGCCGGGAGCCGCCACGGTGAACAGCTGCGCCCGCCAGACCGCCACCGCGAGCAGCCCGACGAGCACCAGCAGCGCGAGCGGCGCGGGGCGCAGCCTCACGCGGGAGCCGCCTCAGGCGCCTGGGCGCCTCCGGGGCGGCGGCGCGCGAACCAGCGCCACGCGCAGTCGATCGTGATGACCAGCATCAGGGCCATGACCACGATCGTGACCACGCACTGCACACGCGCCGGTGCGGGCGCGGCGAGGAACGCCGACCACAGGTCCGGTGCGCCCGCGGCGAGCGGACCGCGCAGGTAGTTGATCGACAGGTTCATCCAGCCCGCCGCGAGCGTGTTGACGCACATGAACGCCAACGGCACCACCGTGACCCACGCGAAGCGCGCGCGCCCCTGGTTGACGAGCCACGACGTCGCGATCGCGAGCGCGATCGCGGCGAGGAGCTGGTTGCACACTCCCACCAGCGGCCACAGTGCCGAGATCGACCCCGTCCAGACGAACCAGCCCCAGGCGCCCACGGCGAGGGCACTGAAGACCGCGGCCGGTGCGGCGCCGGTCCAGCCACGCAACTGCGGCCACGCGAGGCTGCCCACTTCCTGCAGCATGTAACGCGTGACGCGCGTGCCCGTGTCGATCAGCGTCATCACGAACAGGGCCTCGAACATGATCACGAAGTGGTACCAGAATCCGATCAGCCCGGAGAGCAGCGGCAGCGCGGAGAAGATCTGCGCCATGCCCACCGCCAGCGAGACGGCCCCGCCGGGCCGGCCGGCGAGCGTCTCGCCGACCTGCGTCTCGAGTGTCGCGAGGTTCACGGGCGTCATGCCCAGCGTGGCGAAGACCTCGGGACGCGTGTTGATGGCGAAGTAGTCCGAAGGGTGCAGCGAGCAGGCCGCGACGAGCGCGATCACGCCGACGAATCCCTCCAGCACCATGGCGCCGTAGGACACGGGCAGGATGTCGGACTCGCGGTCCACCATCTTGGGGCTCGTGCCCGAGGCGATCAGGGAGTGGAAGCCCGAGATCGCGCCGCACATGATGGTGATGAACACGAACGGGAAGAGCGGCCCCGGGATCACCGGCCCGCCACCGTGCACGTACTCCGTGAAGGCGGGCATGCGCAGCACGGGCTGCACCACGATCACGCCGAGCGCCAGCACCGCGATCGCACCCACCTTCATGTAGCTCGACAGATAGTCACGCGGGCAGAGCAACAGCCAGACGGGCAGCACCGAGGCGATGAAGCCGTAGGCCATGAGCGCCGCCGCGATGCCCTGCGAGGAGAACGCGAGCTTCGCCGCCCACGGGCTCTGGTGGATCCACGCGCCACCTGCCACGCCGCCGAGCATGAGCACGACGCCCACCAGCGTGGCCGCGCGCACGTCACCCGGCCGGAACCGGTACGTCCAGAGCCCCATGCCGATCGCGATCGGGATCGTGAGTCCGATCGAGAACACGCCCCACGCGCTCTCCTTGAGCGAGTTCACCACCACCAGCGCCATCGCCGCGAGCGCCACGACCATGACGAACACGATCGCGATGCTGGTGGCGACCGCCGTCAGGGGACTCACCTGGTCGCGGGCGATGTTGGCGAGCGAGCGCCCCTGCGACCGCACCGAAGCGGTGAGGATCACCAGGTCGTGCACGCCGCCCGCCAGCACGGAGCCGGCGAGCAGCCACAGGAAGCCCGGCGCGTAGCCGAACTGCGCCGCCAGCACCGGTCCCAGCAGGGGTCCCGCGCCCGAGATCGCCGCGAAGTGGTGCCCGAACAGCACCCATCGCCGCGTCGGCACGTAGTCGTGCCCGTCCCGCCGCACATGCGCTGGAGTGCGGCGCGCATCCGACAGCGACAGCACCCGCGCCGCCACGAACGCCCCGTACCATCGATACCCGATCGCCGCGACACACGCCGCCACCACCACGAGCACCATCGCCGACATCAGCACACCCTCCAGCCCATCCACGCCCTCAAGAGCGCAGGCAGTCTACCCGACCCTCACCCCTGCGCTCGACGTGCACCGGGGGAGGGCCGGGGGACATGTGGAGCGGCGAGTCTGAGCATCGACGCAGCCAGGGACGGCGGAGTCGATGCTCAGACTCAGGGAGCCGGAGCAGGATGCGGAGGCGAGCGGCCGCGGAGCATGTCCCCCGGCCCGATCGCGCGCCCAGAGAGTGCAAGCCCCGCGCCGCGGAAGATGCCCCCCGGCCCGTCGACGCGCCCGACCGCGCGTCCAGAACAGCGCAAGCCCCGTGCAGCGGAGCTTCAGGCCGCCCGCGACTCCCCAGCCACGACGTCCCCGTCATACAACCGCAGGAACGCATCCACCACCGCCGGATCGAACTGCGTCCCGCGTTCCGCACGCAGGATGTCGGTCGCCTGCGCATGGGAACGGCCGCGGCGATAGGGGCGGTCGTCGACGATCGCGTCGTACGTGTCGGCCACTGCGATGATGCGGGCGCCCAATGGGATCTGCTCGCCGCGGAGCCCCTTGTACCCGCGGCCATCCCATCGCTCGTGGTGGTAGAGCACGATCGGCACCACGTGTTCGAGCAGGCCGCCCACGCGCTGCAGCAGCTCGACTCCGTGGTCCACGTGCCGCCGCATGGCCGCCGCCTCTGACGGCGAGAGCTGCGACGCCTTCTGGAGCACGTCGGTGCTCACCTCGACCTTGCCGATGTCGTGCAGATACGCCGCCACGCGCAGCGTCTCCAACTCGTCGTCCGGTACGCCCAACTCGCGCGCCAGTTCGATCGCGCGCTCGGCCACGCGGCGCGAGTGATTCTCCGTGGAGCGGTCCACGGCGTCGATGAATCGTGCCATGATCTCGACCACGCCGCGGTACGCCGCTTCCAACTGCGCGCGTCGCGTGCGGTCGCGTTCGGCGAGCGCGCCCACGGCATAGGCGGTGGTGAAGAGGAACGATCCCCACAGTCCCAGATCGAGCCAGCGCGTCCACGCGTCCCCGCCTGCGGCGAACTGCGCGTCGTTCATCATGGCGCTGGCGAACACGATCGCCACGCTCATCGCCGCGGTGAAGAGCCCGCGGAGCTGTCCCAGTCGCCACGCCGCGTATGCGACCGGCAGGTGGAAGAAGTGCAGGAACACGAACTGATTGGGCACCAGTTCCAGCACCACGGCGCTCACCGCGACCACCGAGAGTGCGACTCCGAGGTGCTCGAGCATGCGCGGACCGCGCGCGCGGCGCGGAGCCTGCGGGGCGCGCCTCATGACGCCTTGCGTGCGCCCTTCGGCATGCGGAGCAGGCGAGACGGCGTCGGCGCACGGTCCCGCCCATGGCCGCGATTCTCGTTGCCGCAGGCGGGGCAGAAGCGCCACTCGGATTCGACACGCTTGTGGCAGCGCTCGCAGTGCTCGCCCACGAATCCGCCGCAGCCCGGGCAGTACTCGAAGTCCCGCGAGATCACCTCGGAGCAGCCCGGGCACACCTGCACGCCCTGCTCTGCCAGGTACACCACGCGCGTGACCTCTTCGATCGTCGTGACGCCGGCGAGGGCCTTGTTGAGCCCATCCTCCCCGATCGGGCACATGCCGCCCTCGATGGCGCTGCGCCGCACCTCGGTGTCCGGTGCATTGCGGTTGATCAGGCCGCGCATCGCGTCGTCCACGCCGAGCACCTCGAAGATGCCCGTGCGGCCGGTGAAGCCGATCTCGTGACAGTTGGAACAGCCCGCGCCCCGGTGCAGCGTGAGCTTGCCACCCGCGCCACGCGACCCCGTCAGCTTGCTCAGGCTCGCGGACTCCACTTCGTAGGGCTGGCTGCACTTGGGGCAGAGCGTGCGCACGAGCCGCATGCTCACCACGCCGATCAGCGAGGTGGCCACCATGAACGGCTCGAGCCCCAGGTCGATCAGTCGCGTGACGGCGCCTGCTGCATCGTTGGTGTGCACGGTGCTCAGCACGAGATGGCCGGTGACCGAGGCGCGGAACGCGATCTGCGCGGTCTCCTTGTCGCGGATCTCGCCGATCATGATCACGTCGGGATCCTGCCGCAGGATCGCGCGCAGCGCGCCGGCGAACGTCTTCTTGGCCTTCTCATCCACCTGTACCTGGTTGATGCCGGCGATCTGGTACTCGACCGGGTCCTCGACCGTGGTGATGTTGCGCGTCACATCCATGATGTGGCGGAGCGCGGCGTAGAGCAGCGTGGACTTGCCCGAACCCGTGGGACCGGTGACGAGGATGATGCCCTGCGGCCGCGCGAGGAATCCCTTGAGGCGTTCGAGGTCGCGCTCACCCATGCCGAGCGCCTCGATCGCGACGTTCGCGCGGGTGCCGTCCACCACACGCATCACCACCTTCTCGCCGTTGGTGAGCGGCAGGGTGGAGACGCGCATGTCCACGCGGCGGCCGCCGATCTCGGCCACGAGTCGGCCGTCCTGCGGCTGCCGCTTCTCGGCGATGTCCAGGTTGGCGAGCACCTTGATGCGGGACACGATGGCGCCCTGCGTCCACTTGGGCAGGCGCTGTTCCTCACGCAGCAGGCCGTCGATGCGGAATCGCACCACGAGGTCGCCGTGCTGCGGCTCGATGTGGATGTCGCTTGCGCGCTCCTCGACGGCACGGTGCAGCAGCCAGTTGGTGAGCCGCACGATGGGGCGGCCCTCGGCCTCGCGCATGAGTTCGTCGATCGCCTGCCGGTCCTCGCCCTCCTCGACGGCGCTGACCTGCACCTCGTCCTCGTTCGAGATGATGCTCTGGATCACCTCGTTGACCGACGTATCGATGTGGTAGTAGCGGGAGATCGCCTCCTCGATCTGCGACGGACTCGCGAGGACCGGCTGGATGAACATGCCGGCGTGGAAGCGCAGGTCCTCGATGGCGGCCACGTTGAGCGGGTCGGCCATCGCCACCACGAGCGTCTTGCGCCCCTGGATCTCGAGTGGGAGCGCGAGGTGCTTGCGCGCCAGCTCCTCCTTGATCTTGGCGATCGCCGCCTCGTCGGCGGCGGTGGCGTCGAGGTCCACGAGGCGCAGGCCGAGCTGCTTCTGGAGCAACGCGAGCAGTTCCTGCTCGGCGATGAACCCCATCTGGACCAACGTCTGGCCCAGCATCCGGCCGCTGCCGCGTTGTTCGACGATCGCCGCCTCGAGCTGCTCGCGGGTGAGCAGTTCACTCTCGATCAGCAGGTCGCCGAGCCGCTTGTGTGCGCTCGCCATCCGTGGTCTCCCGGTGGAAGTCGGTCCGCCCCTGTCATCGGCCGATCGGGCGTTCTCGTTGACCGGTTCTGCTCCGGCACGTCGTCCCCGTCGCCGCCGCGCGGGTGACGCCCGCCGGGCCGCGTGCTAGCGTCGGTCCCGTGAGCGAACCGAACGCCCCGACAGCCCCCCAAGCGGCCAGCGAGACGGCACTTGCGAGGGCGCATGCGTTCTCGCTCCTGGGGGCCGAGCCGGCGGGCGGCACCGCGCAACTGGACGACCTGCTGCGCGCGTCCACGGCGCACTGCCGCCGGCTGGTCGAGTGCCGTCAGGTCCGGATCTGGCTGAGCCGCCGCGGCGGGAGCCGGCTCGTCTCGCGCGAGTTCGGTGAGCACGGCGGCGTGGTGGAGCGGCGCGTCGCCGGCGGCGAGGGCCTGGCCGGCTGGGTGCTCGCGCACGGCGAGGTCCTCCGTCTGGCGCGCGGTGAGGCGCGACCGTCCGACCTCACGGGCGACGTCCCCACGTTCGAGACCGCGCTCGTCCTGCCGCTCTATCGACGCGGTCGTTCGTTCGCTGCGATCGAGTGGCTCGACCGCATCGGCGGCGCGTTCACCGACGAGGACCTCGATCGGCTCGAGGTGGGTTCGGAGTCCGTCGCACTCGCACTCGACTACGCCCTGCTGTATCAGGAGATGGAGCGGCGTGCGCTCGAGAAGGAAGTGCTGCTCGAGGTCACGCGGGCGCTCGCCTCCACGTTCGATCTTGACGAGGTGATGGAGGCCATCTTCACCTCGCTGCGCCAGGTGGTGGACTACGACGCCGCGGCGATCTACCTCATGAACCCCGAGACGCATGCGCTCGAGATGGCGAGCTGCGCCGGCTACCCGGACGGCTGCGAGGAGGCCTTCGGGTTGCAGGTGGGGCAGGGCATCGTCGGCTGGGTGGCCAAGCACGGCGCACCAGTGATCGTGCCCGATGTGCGCGCCGATGCGCGCTACGTGACCGCACGCGCGAGCACGCGCAGCGAGATCGCCGCGCCCATGGTGTTCGACGGCCGTGTGATCGGCGTGTTCAACCTGGAGAGCGATCACGACGACGCCTACCACGACGGCCACCTCGACCTCGTGGCCGCGTTCGCCGCCCAGGCCGCGGTGGCGGTGGAGCGTGCACGCACGGCGCTCGAGCGCGTCGAGCGCCGCCGCATCGAGAAGGAGCTGGCGATCGCGCGCGACATCCAGCGTTCCTTCCTGCCTGCGAAGGCGCCGGACCTGCCGGGATTCGACCTGGCCGGCGCTTCGATCACACACGACGAGGTGGGTGGCGACTACTATGACTTCATCCCGGTCTCCGATGCGCGGCTGGGGCTGGCGATCGCGGACGTGTCGGGCAAGGGGATCCCCGCGGCGCTGCTCATGGCGGGGTTCCGCATGGCGCTGCTCGCCGAGATCCGCAACGAGTTCGCGATCCGCGCCGTGATGCGCAAGGCGAACGCGCTCATGCATGAGAGCACCGAGCGCGACAAGTTCGTCACCATGTTCTACGGCGTGCTCGACTGGAAGAACCGCGTGCTGATCTTCTCCAATGCCGGGCACAACCCGCCGCTGCTCATGCGCGAGGACGGCACCACCGAGGCGCTGCACGACGGCGGCGTCGCGCTGGGCGTGCTGCCCGAGGCGTCCTATGACGAGCGCCCCGTGGCGCTGCGCTCGGGCGATGTGCTGGTGCTCTACACCGACGGCGTCAGCGAGGCCGAGGATGCGGTCAACGCGCAGTTCGGCACCGAGCGGCTCGAACAGGTGGTGCGCGCGCATCGCGGTGAGCCGGCGGCGAGGATCGTGGATGCGGTCGTGCAGGCCGTAGAGCAGTGGGCGGGCGAGCGCGGTCCGAGCGACGACCTCACGCTGCTCGTGCTGCGGGTGCTCCCCGAGGCGACCTGAGCCGCGGCGTCGGCCCTGACCGCAGACATCACGCGAGGTTCATGCATCACTTGAAGTGCATGGCGCTTGAAGTGGCCCGGAGCGTCCGATAGTCTGCGGCCGCACATCTTCCATGACGGAAGGGGCCGCAGCGGTGGAACCGGGCTCATGAGGGCCCCGAGCGCGTCCGGACACGCGATCCGGAGCGCCACCCCCGCCATCCGCGACACCTCCCCGAACCGACCCCGACCGCGCGGAGCCTCGCGATGACCACCGCCTCCCGCCGCATCCTGTCCGGGATGCGACCGACCGGCCGCCTGCACCTGGGCAACTACGTC